>NZ_VWWC01000003.1:0-121454 GCF_011753175.1 Burkholderia sp. Cy-637
TCGGGCGGCCAGCCCGATGCGCTGGCGGCCCGGCTCGCCGCGCTCGGCATCCGGCACGACGATGCATCGCCGCTGCGCCTGGACGTGCACGACGGCGCGTGGCGCGTGAGGGGCGCCGACGGCGCCGGCCTGGGGAGCGACGAAGCGCAGCCGGCACGGGCCGAAATCGACTTACAAATATTACTGTGGCGCGCCGGTATTGCGCTAGACTTCCGTGCCTCGGCCGGCCCGCGGGTCCGGCCGCCGGTGGCGGTGCCGACCTACCGGTTCGAGCGGCAGCGCCACTGGATCGAGGCGGGGCGCACGAGCGACGCCGGCGGCACCGCCGGCACCGGGAAAGCGGCCACCAGTGCGCCGCCCGCCAGCCTGATCGCGCTCGAAGCGCTGCTGCTCGCGCAATGGCGCGGGCTGCTCGGGCAACCCGCGCTGCGCGGCATCGACAACGTGTTCGAACAGGGCGCGAACTCGCTGACCGTCGCGCAGTGCGTGGCGCAGCTGAGCGCGACGCACGCGCTGCCGATGCAGGTGGTGGACTGCTACGACGCCCCGAGCGTGGCCGGACAGACGCGCCTGCTGGGCGAGCGCCTGGGGCTCGCGGCCGGCCTCGCGCATGCCCCCGCGGCGGCCTCGACGCCGGCGCCGGCATTCGAGGCCGAGCAATTCGACAACCTATAAGATCAACGAGAGAGAGCCGTGACAACCCGATACTTCCTGAAGAAGCACGTCAAGATCGAGCCGCTGGTGAATCGCTGGCACGCCAATCCCTGGCTCGTCTATCCGCCGACCGCCGCGTACCTGACACGACACCACCTCGCCATCATGGCCTCGTTCGTCCAGCATCCCGCGCTGCACGGCAAGGCGGCCGACGATCCGCGCATGCGCGGCGGCCCGTTCGCCCAGGGGCTCGCCGTCGACGACGTGCCGGCGATGCAGGCGCTGATCGACAGCACGCGCGCCGACGGCGCGGCGCTGCTCGGCCTGGCCGACGACCTCGACGCGCTCGCCCTCACGCTCAAGGAGGCCGACGGCCACACGCTCAACGCCTTCTACGCGCGCTTGCCGCAGCGCCTGCGCGGCCTGGTCGAGCTGGCGTATCAACGCGGCAACCACGCCTATCCGCGCCTGATGGAAGCCTTGTTCTACGACGCCTACGAGGCGCGCGCGCTGCAGTCGTTCGCGCTCGCGCCGCAGTCCGACGACAGCCGGCCGTTCTGCCTGAGCACGCCGCGCCTGCCGTCGAGCGGCGACGTGCTGCTCGACCTGCCGTTCGCCGATCCGCTCGCGATCGCCTTGACCGCGGCACGCCGGCACGGGCTGGACCAGGACCAGTTCGACGCGCTGCTCGCGCGCCGCGCGCCCGGCACCGAGATGGAGGCGCTGGCCGCGCTGTTCACCAGCGAGCCGCCGCCGGCGCCGCGCAATGAGCCCCACGAGCCGCGCGTGCGCTATTTCGGCCACGCCTGCGTGCTGGTGCAGACCGGCGCGGAGAACCTGCTGTTCGATCCGCTGGTCAGCTACGCCTTCGACGGCCAGTCGCCGCGCTTCACCTACGAGGACCTGCCCGAGGTGATCGACTACGTGGTGATCACGCACTCGCATCACGACCACTTCGTGCTCGAGACGCTGCTGCAGCTGCGCGACCGCGTGAAGACCATCGTGTTGCCGCAGAACACCTACGGCCAGTTGATGGATCCGTCGATGAAGCACGTCGCGCAGGCGCTCGGCTTCGCGAACGTGGTGGTGATGAGCGAATTCGATGCGCTGCCGCTGCGCAACGGCACGCTGCACGCGGTGCCGTTCCTCGGCGAGCATGGCGACCTGGACATCCGCAGCAAGCTCGGCTTCCTGGTGGAAACGCCGCAGCGGCGCGTGCTGATGGTGGCCGACAGCAACAATCTCGACGATCGGCTCTACGAACGGATCCGCGCGCGCTACGGGCGCATCGACACGCTGTTCATCGGCATGGAGTGCGAGGGCGCGCCGGTCTCCTGGCTGTACGGCTCGATGCTGGACACCCGCATCGCGCGCTCGATGGACGAGAGCCGGCGCCTGAACGGCTCCGATTCCGCCGCGGGGTTCCGGCTCGCGCGGATCATCGGGGCGCAGCGCGTGTTCATCTACGCGATGGCGCAGGAGCCCTGGCTCACCTTCATCAGCAGCCTCGAATACGACGAGACCTCGCTCGCCATGCGCGAGGCGCGCAAGATGATCGAGGCCTGCCATCAGGCCGGCGTCGAGGCCTGCCTGCTCAACGGCTGCGTGGACATCACGCTGCGCGCGCCGGCGGCCGACCAGGGCGCGCCCGAGGCCGAGCTGGCCACCCTGATCGAGGGCATGAAGCACAAGAACGGCTACCTGCCGCGCCGCATCGGCGCCGCGATGCGGGTGTATGAGCAGGACGGCCACCAGGTCGTGAACAGCGGCTTGCCGACCGACACCTTCAATCTCGTGATCAGCGCGCCCGGCGCGCTCACGCATCCCGAGCGCATCGCGGAAATCGCGGGCGGCTTCGGCAAGGCGGGATTGCCCGCCGCGTGGTGGGTGTGCGATCGCGCGACCGACGATTCGCTGCGGCGTGCGCTGGCCGAGGTGGGCTTCGAGCACGAGGAGACCGATGTCGGCATGCTCGCCGACCTGGCCGTGCTGCCCGAAATCGGCGCGCCGAGCGGTTTCCGGGTCAGGCAGATCGGCGAGGGCGGCGACATCGCGAGCTTCGGCGCGCTGATCGGTGCGCTGTTCGTGCCGCCGGATCCCTGCGTCGAGACGTTCTACCGGCACGCCGCCGATCTCGGCCTGGCGGCCGACGAACCGCTCAAGCTCTATGTCGGCGAGCTGGACGGGCAGCCGGTTTGCACCGTCGCGATCTACCTGGCCGACGAGGTCGCCCATGTGTTCGACGTCAGCACCTCGCAGGCGCGGCGCCGGCGAGGGCTCGGCACCGTCGCGCTGCAGGCGGTGCTGCGCGATGCGCGCGAGCGCTTCGGCGCGCGCCGCGCCGCGCTGCAGGCCTCGCCGGACGGCCTCGGCGTCTATCGCCGGCTCGGCTTTCGCGAAGTCTGCACGTTCCAGGTCCATTCGAATCGCGGCGCGCTCGCCGCGGCGACGGGAGACGCACGATGACGAGCCGCCTGGTCCGACTCGACCCGCCGCGTGCCGCGCCCGGCGTGGCGCCGGCGGCATCCGCCCCGACGCCGGCGCGCCGCCGCCACGCGATCCGCACGCTGCTGGCGCCCGAGCAGGGCGCCGCGCATCTGCTCTGCATCCCTTGGGCCGGCGCGAGCATCGAGCGCTTCTACGCCTGGAAGCCGCATCTCCCGGCGGGTGTCGGCATCTCCGGCGTGCAGCTGCCGGGGCGCGGCGCACGCGCCGACGAGCCGGCGGCCACCGACCTCGATGCGCTGCTCGACGAGATCGCCGTGGAGTATCTCGCGCTGCCCGCGCCGCCCCCCATCCTGTTTGGCCACAGCTTCGGCGCGCTGATCGCCTATGAGCTGGCGATGCGCGTCAATCACACCGCCCGGCGCGCCGGCGGCGTCGATCCGGTCACGCGGCTGGTGGTCTCGGGCTTGTCCGCGCCGCCCACGATCGCCGAGGAGGAGCACATCGCGCACCTCGACGACGCGGCGTTCAGCGCTGCGGTGCATGCGTTGAACGGCATGCCCGCCGAGATCGCGCAGATACCCGCGTCGATGCGCTATTTCATGAGCGTGCTGCGCTGCGATTTCCGGCTCTACGAGTCCTACGCGTTCCGCAGCGGCCGCCCGCGCCTGCGCTGCCCGATCGTGGTGTGCAGCGGGCGCGCCGATCCGAGCGTGACCGAACCCGGGCTGCGCACCTGGGCGACCCTCACCGAGGGAGCCTGCTCGCGTCACGACTTCGACGGCGATCACTTCTATATCGAGCGGCACGCCGCGGCGCTCGCCGCGCTCACGCTCGAGGCCGCGACCGAGCCGATCCGTTGATCCCTTGATGGCCTGAATCGCCGAGTCCCGGACGCGCCCGGGCCGCCCGCCGGACCGGGGCGGCCCGGTGGCGCTCGCCCCTCCATCCGCTTGTATCCTCCTTCCTCGCGAGACGCGTTCCCATGAGCCTGCGTTCGAATTCCCCGTCGTCCATCGTCTGGATCCTGGTGCCCGTCGTCATGCTGGGCCAGTTGTCGATGGACCTCTACCTGCCCGCGCTCGATGCCTTGCGCGACGCGCTGGGCGCGAGCCCCAACCAGCTCCAGCTGACCCTGAGCGCCTTCGTGGTCTCGCTGGGCGCCACCCAGTTCGCGATCGGCGAGCTGTCCCGCCGCCTCGGGCGCGGCCGGGCGATCCGCCTCGCACTGGGCGCCTTCACGCTGGCCACGGCGGGCTGCGCCGCGACCTCGTCGATCGCGCTGTTCATCGCCTGCCGGGTGGTGCAGGGCGCGGCCGCCGCGATCTGCGTCTCGCTCTCGTACGCGGCGATCGCCGACCAGGCGCGCGACCGCGCCGACAACCTGCGCGGCACGACGCTGTTGACGGTGGCGGTGACCGCCGCGCCGCTGGCCGGGCCGGTGATCGGCTCGCAAGCGCTGCAGCTGAGCGGCTCGTGGCGCGCGGTATTCCTGTTGCTGCTCGCGGTCTCGGTGGCCACCACGCTGTTTTTCGCGCGCCAGCCGGCGGCACGTTTCGGGCTCGGCGACCAGGACGCGCGGCGGCCGTCGCGCGAGGTCTATGCGCGCATCCTCGGCGCCTCGCGCTTCTGGCGCCATGCGCTGCTCTGCGCGATCGGCACGACCATCAATTTCTGCTTCTTCTCGTTCCTGCCCGGCATCCTGCTCGGCACCTACGGCCTCAGTCAGAACGAATTCTCGATCGCCTTCTGCTGCTGCGGCGTGCTCGAAATCGCCGGCTCGCTGCTCGCGCCGGCCGCCGGCCGCCGCCTCGGCGAGGCCAGCCGGACCCGGCTCGCCTGCGCCTGTGCCTTGCTGGGCGGGTTCGCGGTGGCCATGGCCGCCACCCTCGCCGAACCGGTGGTGCCGATGACGGCGGCCTTCGCGCTCGTGATGTTCGGCACCGGCATGCTGATCGCGCCGAACTTCGCCGCGGCCCTGTACTGCTTTCGTGAACACGCGGACGAAGCGTCGACCATCTGCAGCGTGCAGCAGTTCATGATCGCCGCCGGCGTGGCCAGCTTCGCGACGCTGATGCAATGGCAGTCGGCCTCGGCGCTCGGCCTGCTGATCGCCGCCGTCGCGGCGCTCGCGGCGGTCATCGCCTGCGTGCCCGCGGCCGACGGCGTCGAGCCCGACGAGGGCGCCCTGGTCGGGGCCGAGCAGACGGTCGCGAGCGGTGAGCGATGAAGGTGAGGCCGGTGAAGGTGAGGCCGGCGGCCGAGGAAGGCCGGGGAACGCGAAGAGGGGGAAGGCGCGGGATGGGAGTCGAAGCGAAGGAATCGAAGCGAGGGAGTTGAAACGAGGGAGTTGAAGCGAAGGGCCGGTGGCAGGTACCGCCGGCCCCGGCGCCCAGGCATCGGGCGCCGGCATGTCGGCCTGCCTATTGGTAGAACGGGGCCTGCCCGGTCACCATCACGCGGCGCATGATGCGGTTGCCCACGGGAACATGCGGGGAATTGGTGTGGATCACCGAGGCGTTGTCCCAGATCACCAGTTCGCCCGCCGTGTAGCGGTGGCGGTAGATGAAGTCCTCGTTCAGGCAATGCGCGAACACGCGCTCCAGCAGCGCCTCGCTCTGCTCGGGCGTATAGCCTTCCACGCTGTCGGTATGGGCCCAGTTGACGAAGATCGAGCGGCGCAGCGATTCCGGATGGACCCGGATGGCCGGATGCGAGACGGTCGGCTTGAAGTCGTCGGCGGCGATGTTGAGGTCGAAGCCGATCTTGCGGCAACGCTTCACCAGGCTGCCGTCGAGGCTGAAGACGGCATTGCGGCCGTCCAGCGCGGCCTTCAGGTCCTCGGGCAGCGTGTCGTAGGCGCGAAACATGTTCGCGAACCAGGTGTCGCCATGCTGCTCGGGCACCGACTCGGCGTAGAACAGGGTCATCTTCGCGGGACGCTCGAGGTAGCAGAGGTCGGAATGCCAGAGCTGGAACGGCGGCGTCGGATAGCCGAGCGGCTTGCCGTCGGTCGTCACGTTCGAGACCACCGTCATTTCAGGGTAGGGCGAGGTATTGGTGGTCATCGGATGCGGCTCGAGCGCGCCGAAATTGCGGCTAGCCTCGATCTGCTGCTCGCTCGACAGGTGCAGGCCGGGAAACACCAGCAACTGGTGCTCGGTGAGCAGGCCGATGAGTTCATCGCGCGTTTGCGCGGACAAGGGCTGGGTCAGGTCGATGCCGCGGACTTCGGCACCGAGCGCGGACGACAAGGGGGTCACTTTCATTCGGAATCCTGGCTGGCGGATGACGCCGGGGGGATGGGAGGAGCCGGGGCACGAACCCCGTCCGGCGCGCGGCGCGGCGGGCGAGCCAGGGCTGGCCGCGCCGCGGTGCGCCGCGCGCGGCGATCAGGCCTCGACCTTCTGCAGGAACGGCAGGCCGCGTGCGTTGGTCGTGACGCGGCGATTGTGGTCGAAATGGTCCTCGCCGGACACCAGCACGACGCCGTAGTTGTCGAGCCGGACCTCGCTGCCGTACTCGCTGACGGTATCGGTGTCGGGGTAGATCTGCACCGAGGTCGGCACGTAGCGGCAGGCATAGCCGAGGCGGGTGCGGTCCTTGGTCGAGTTCGGGAACGACGAGTGCATCAGCGTCGACCAGAAGATCACGAATTCGCCGGCCTTCATCTTGAGCGACACGGCCGCGCCTTCGTCGGGCTTCCAGTCCGGATCCTTCTGCAGGCTGCGATAGTCGTAGCCGAAGAAGCCGCGCTTGATGCCGTCCTTCTCCAGCGCGTTGATGTTCGACGGGTCGAATGCCATCTTCTTCGCCTCGTCGTAGAACATCTCCTCGTGGGTGCCGGGCACGAAGCGCAGGCAGCCGTTTTCCTCGTCGCAATCGGTGAGCGCGGTCCAGACCGTGATGGCGCCGCCGAAGCGGCCGTCGCCGGGCCACACCACCTGCGGTTTGCCGGAAGCATGCGCGAAGGTGTCGGCCTGGTGCCAGTCGGTGCCCTCGTCGCCGGGATACTTCGGGAACATCTCGGAGCGCCAGCAGATGAGGTCGGGGCCGAGGATCGCATTGAGCTTCTGCACGATCTCCGCGCGCATGACGTGCTCGCTGAGCAGGTTCACGTCGAGGTGGCGATCGTAGTTCGCGATCGGGCTGGTGGCGGGCAGGTCGTAGATCGCGTACTCGCGATCGAACAGCTGCGCGCGGATCTGGCGATAGCGCTCGCGCGCCTCGTCCTCCGAATACAGCTTGAACGGGCCGAGATAGCCTTGTTCTCGGAAACGCGCGATGTCCTCGGGCGTCAGTTTGAATTGCGACATGGGAGTGCCTCCTCGGGTAGTGACGGGTGTTGCGGGAAATGGCGGGACGCGCCGCCGGCGCTCATGCCGCCGCGGCGGCGTCGCGGTAGGCATTCGCCCAGCCGTCGATCGACGGCGCGGCCATCAGCTTGCTGGTGGCGACCTGCAGCGAGAGCTGCTCCTCGATGCGCAGTTGCAGCTCGACCACGGTGAGCGAGCTGACGCCGCGGTCGAAGAAATCCTCGCCGGCAGCGAGATCGGGCAACTTCAACAGCTCGCGGCAAGTCGCCTGGATGGTTTCGGTGATATCGATGGTGTTGGTCATGGCTTCTCTCCGGATAGGCAGGGGGCTCGTCATGCGGCCGGCAAACGGTGCCGGTCGAGCTTGCCGTTGGCGTTCAACGGCAGATGGGGATGGATATGGATCTCGTCGGGAATCTGGAACGGCGGCACGCGCTTGCGCAGCTCGCGGCGCACGAAGGCCTGCTGCTCGGGGCCGGCGTCGGCGGCCTGCAGCGTCGCGGTGAGCCGTCGCTCGCCGAGCGTGTCCTCCGACACCGAGACGATCGCCTCTTCCACGCCCGGAATCGCCGCGATCGTTTTCTGCAGCTCGTCGAGCGAGACGCGATAGCCGCGGATCTTCACCAGGCGGTCCTTGCGGCCGAGAAACTCGACGACGCCGTCGTGCCCGCGCCGCACCCGATCGCCGGTGCGATACAGCGGGCCGGGTTGGTCCGGCCAGGCGACGAACGCGGCGCGCGTTGCCTCGGGCGCGTTCAGGTAGCCGAGCGCGACGCCCGCGCCACCGACGCAGAGTTCGCCTTCCGAGCCGTCGGGCACGGGCCGCAGCGCGTCGTCGAGCACCCACAGCGTGGTGCCCGTGATGCCGCGGCCGATCGGCACCGAGCCATGCGGGCGCTCGGCGTTGGTCATCACGTGGCAGCAGGTGAAGGTGGTGTTCTCGGTCGGCCCGTAGCCGTTGACGAGGGTGATGTCCGGGTGCGCGTCGAATACCGCGTGGATCGCCTTCGTGTGCAGCACGTCGCCGCCGGCGAGCAACACGCGCACGCCGTCGAGCAGTCGCACGAAGCGGCGCGCCACCAGATGGAACAGCGCCGCCGTCAGCCACATCACCGTCACGTGCTGCTCGGCCACCAGCCGGCCGACCGCGTTCGGATCGAAGCCCGGCTCCTCGTACACCGCGAGTCGCGCGCCGTTGAGCAGCGCGCCCCAGATCTCGAACGTCGAGGCATCGAAGGTGATGGGCGAGAGCAGGGCGAACGTGTCGGTCGCGTCGATGCGGATGTAGTTGGTGTCGCGTACCAGCCGCACCACGCCGCGATGCGGCACGATCACGCCCTTCGGACGACCGGTGCTGCCCGAGGTGAACATCACGTAGACCGGCGCCTCGCCGTCGTGGCCGGCATCCATGACGGGCGCCTCGGCCTCGCGCGCGGCGCCCAGGTCGTGCACCTCGACGAGCCGCACCGCGTCGCCCAGCGCCGCACCGTCGCCGGGGCGCACCAGGGCGTGGCGCGCGCCGCTGTCGAGCGCATAGCCATGCAGGACCGGAGCCGAATAGCCGGGATCGACCGGCACGAACGCCGCGCCCGTCTTGGCGACGGCGAGCATCGCGATCACCGCATCGACCGAGCGGGGCAGGCAGAGCAGCACGCGGTCGAGCGGCCGGACCCCGGCCTCGACCAGGCGTCGCGCGAGATGATCGGCGCAGCGCGCCAGTTGCGCGTAGGTGAGCTGCGTGGCGCCGCCCGACAGGGCGATCGCATCGGGGTGCAAGCGGGCTTGGGAATCGAACAGCCGGTTGACGCTGACGGAGGTCAAGATGATGAATCTCCCCGAAATAAAAATAGGATGCCGAACGATGCTCGCCGCGAAGCGGGCACCGGATCGAGACTTGCCGTGCTCGCCAAGGCCCAGGCGGGGCCGCGCCGGCGATGGCGACGACGATCGTTTCCGATCGCCCGGGATGACTGCGCTCATTAGAGACGATGCGATCGGTTTGCAAAACTATGAACTTCTATAGGTGGGACCGGCATGCCTTGCCCGCGATGGTCGCTCCTATCAGAGTTGATAGTTGCCGGGAACCGCGGCTTGTTTTGTACTTGCGGTGCCGTGGCGGCAGCTGAATCGACGGCTTGCGCGGCACCGTACCTATACAAATCGAGGGAGCGTCTGGATGGTCACCTGGCTGTTTCAACTGGCATTGATCGTTGCCGCGTGCGGGTGCTTCGGCTGGCTCGCGCAGCGGGTCGGCCAGGCAAGAGTGGTCGGCGAACTGGCGGCAGGCATCGTGCTGGGGCCGGCGGTGCTCGGCGCGGTCGATCCGAACCTGCAGGCGGCCTTGTTCGGGCCGGCCGTGTCGGCCGGGCTCACCCAGCTCGGCGAGGTCGGCGTGATCATGCTGATGTTCCAGATCGGCCTGCACCTGCGGGTCGGCGACGATCCTCGGCAGGCCGGGCGCGCAGCGTCCCGCGCCGCGCCGCCGGCCGTGAAGGTCGCCGCGATCGGCATGCTGCTGCCGCTCGCGGGCGGCTGCGCGATCGGCTGGCTGTCGCACGATACGCTCGCGCCCCAGGTCGCCGCGCTGCCCTATACGCTGTTCTGCGGCGTGGCGTTGTCGGTTTCCGCGCTGCCGGTGATGGTGCGCATCGTGACCGACACCGACCTGGTCGGCTCGCCGCCGTCGATGCTCGCGCTGTCCGCCGCGATGCTGACCGACCTGGCGGGCTGGGTGATGCTGGCCTTCGTGTCGGCGATCTCCGTGGCCAAGGCCGACCTGTCGGGCGCATGGCACGTGGTGGCGGGCATCGCCGCCTTCCTCGCGGTCTCGAAGCTCGTCGTGAAGTTCGTGGTGGCGCCGCTCGCCGGCGAGGCGACGCGGCGCGATTCGCCGGGCGCGCTGCTGGCCGTGGTGGTGCCCTATGTGATGGTGTCGGCTTGGGCGACCACCGCGATCGGCGTGCACAGTGCGTTCGGCGCGCTGCTCGCCGCCGTGATGCTGCGCGGCGTGCCCGGGCTCCAGGCGCATTGGGAGCGGCAGATCGAGGGATTCGTGAACGCGGTGCTGCTGCCGGTGTTCTTCGTCTATTCGGGGCTGCATGTGAGTTTCGAGTCCTTCGATGGCGCCACGCAGTGGGGCTGGCTGGTGCCGTTCCTCGCGGTGGCCTTCGTCGGCAAGTTCGGCGGCTCGTACCTCGGCGCGCGCTGGTCCGGCCTGCCGCGTCGCGATGCGGCGCTGGTCGGCTCGCTGATGAACACGCGCGGGCTGGTGGAGCTGGTGGTGCTGTCAGCCGGACTGCAGATGAATGCGCTCTCGCCGGGCGCGTACGCCGTGCTGCTGCTGGTTGCCCTCGCGACGACCGCGATGACCACTCCGTTCGTCCATCTGTGGCGCCGCGCGGCGCTGCGTCCGGCCTGAGCGCGGCCGCTCAGATCGCCTAGCAAGGGATGGTTCGAATGATTCGAGAGTCGATCTTCGCCGACGACGGACGCGAGCTGAATGTGTTCCGCTCCGCCGTTCGCGCGGGAATGCCCGCCGTCGTGGTGGCGCTGCCGTTCGGCGCGCGCCACTCGATGCTGTCACGTGCGTACGCGGCGCTGCACGCGCGCTTCGACGTGATCACCTGGGAATCGCGATTCCTGCTCGACGTGGAGCGCGACGAGGACAGCAGCGCGTTCGACGCCTGCCTGCATGCTCGCGACCTGGCGAGCGTGATCCGCGCCACCGCGCCGGCCGCCCGCGCCGACGTGCTGGGCTATTGCTCGGGGGCCGGTGTCGCGCTGCTGGCGGCCAGGCTGGCGCCCGAGGCGATCTCGCGGCTGGTGCTGGTGGGCGGCGAGTACCTGCCCTCGACGGCGCACGCCGAACCCACCGATATCCAGCGCCAGATGGACATCTTCCTGTCACTGGCAGCGCGCAGCCGCACGCTCGCGGGTTCGATCCAGGAGAAACTCGCGGCGAGCGCCGAGCGAACGCGCAACGAGTTCCAGGTGACCGAACCGTTCTCGTCCGATCGTCACCTGCATCGCTACGGTATCAACTATCTGGCGTATCGCGCGATCGACATGGCCGAGGTGGCGCGGCAGGTCGCGCAGCCTGCGCTGACCGTGGTGTCCGGCAGTGACCTGCATGTCGCCGCGGCCGGGTCGATGGCGATCGGCGCGCTCTTGCCCGGCCATGCGGGCAGCGTGGGCGTCGCCGGCGATCATTACGAGCTGTGCCGCGGCAACCCGGAACTCGTCGCGCACATCGGCGCCTTCCTGGGCGCGCGAGAAGCGGCGCCCGCCTGAGCCGCGGAGCTCCGCGGCGACAGTGGGGCAGGGGCCGCGGCCCCGCCCCGGCAAGCCTTACAGCATGCCCGTCAGTGCCGCCTTCGCCACGGCCTGGATCTTGTTCGAGGTACCGAGCTTCGACATGATGTTCTTCACGTGGAAGTTCACGGTGCTCTCCGAAATGCTGAGGATTCGCGAGATTTCATAGGCGGTCTTGCCGTCCGCGGTCCACTTCAGCACGTCGGTTTCGCGCGGCGTGAGATTGGCGTCGGGTTCGCCGGCCGTGGGCAGGAATGGCGCCATCGCGGCGTGCGCGGCGTTGGCGAGCCAGTGCACGATCAGTTCGTTGCGATCGCGCTCGACCGAGTCGATCGCATTGCCGCCGCGTGCCAGCGACAGCACGCCCAGCGTGCCTTCCGCGCCGCGCGTGGCCGACGACCAGCCGTGCATGAGCCCGAACGCCGAGGCCTCCTCCCAGAACGCCTGGTCCGATCCATTACCCTGCGACGACCACACCACCGGCCGGTCGCTCGCGTTCGCCGCCCGCACGACCGGGTCGATCTCGGCGAGCCGCAGCCCCAGATAGCGCTCCTGCCAGCGAGCCGGATAGTTCGATACCGTCAGCGAGGGAGGATTGCTCAGGGGAAACGGCCGCCTTATTCCATAAGCCACGAACTCGTAGCCGAGTATTGCCGCGACCCGGCCCAATAGGGAGCCGATATGCTGGGGTTTCTCGATGCGGGAAAATTCGTATAGCCAAATCTGTAGAAAATCTTGCATTGGACACCTTGCATTGATATGCAGAAGATCCTTCAATTTCCTCGCCCATGGAATTGGAGCGTGAGGAAATCGTTATCGGAATACATATAAGTCAGCGCCGGCAATTAATGAGCCGGCGCATCAAGGAAAGATTTCAGGCCGCGTCGAGCCACGGCGCGCGAGGCGTCGTTTTTGAATCACGACGTGCGAGGCGTCCTGATCGAAAAGCCGGAATCGCAAGCTGAATCGCCACCGGGATGCGAGGCTTGCTCAGGAAGCCGGGAAATCGCCTCCCTGGAGGCGACGCTCCACAAGTGTCGATGCTCGATTGTGTGTGTGCGTGATACCCGAAGCCTTGCCGGGCCCGTCAGCACGAACCTCGCGCGGCAGTGTCGCGGCGGCGCCGCGTCATGCGACCCGGCCAGGCCAGGCGGGTGGTGGAGACGACATATTCCGGCTGCCCGCGACGAGCGCCCTCGACTCGTACCGACGCGTTACGCCGTGATTAATCGAGGCAAGAAACGGGTCGGGATTAATCCCGCATCGGGTCGGATCTGCATGACGGGATGCAACGGTGGAATTGTTCATTTTCTCTCAACTCATCTCAGGTTCATGATCGCGAGCACAGCGATCGAAGCATTGCTACTCTAGGGGAAAATTTTAATTTAAGAAAGATAGATAAGCTTATTTTTATTGGCGGAAAAATTTTCATCAAGCATCCCTGCATTGAGATACGGAAGCTCCAGAAATTCCTTCGTATCACGAATTTCCGAACAAAAAGATTGCCACGGGAGCCGGCGATGCCATCAAAACCGGATTCGGAGGCCAGGATTTTGGCGGAATGTAAATATCTGGTTTTGATACGAGCTTTGTTTTGATTTTGTCAATGATTCGAGGGGATGAGGCAGTGGCCCTTCCGTCGAATGGCTCGAGCCGGATCGGTGATGTCGAGGGAAAGATGCTTTGTCAGGAGGCGCGTGATTTAATTGGGATACCGAACTGCATGTCGCCCGGATCGATTCAATAGCACTTCGAAATAAATATGGATGGATTCCTATGGCTACGAGTGACGAGGGAAAATATCGTATTTCTCCTCGACGATATCGCGATGTCGAGGCTGGAAAAATGCCGGGCAAGGCCCGCCGATGGCTTGGTGAAATGCGGATGTAAGGAAGGGGGCGAGGGAGGGCGTGCGCGTATCGGCATTGCGCGGAAGGTCGATCAGGCGGTTGCTCGCGTCGTCGATGAATGTTCGGTGAGCCCGAGCTGCTCAGCCGCGCGCACGCTAGTGAGACGGCCGTAACGAACAATGTCATGGCCGTTCACCGACCCACGCGCGCCGATGTCGAAAAACCACAAATCGACGTCGGACGCGTAACGGCACCGCCAGCGGTTTTTCACTACCGTGAAGGCCTTCCCACCAGCCCGTTTGGACCCACACGACATGTCTGACTTCATTACCGTTCTGCGCGAAACCTGCCCGATGCCGGTCGTTGATGCCACGAAGTGGAAGCGCATCGGTGGCGATCCGCACACCGTGAATCTCAACGCCTACCTGTCCAAGGACGGCAGCAAGATCATGGGCACGTGGATCTGCACGCCGGGCAAGTTCGAGGTGAACTACGAGAAGTGGGAATTCTGTCACTTCCTCGAAGGCTATTGCATCATCACGCCGGAAGGCGAGGCGCCGGTGCATCTGAAGGGCGGCGACGTGTTCGTGATCGAGCCCGGCATGAAAGGAACCTGGGAGGTGGTGGAGACGGTGCGCAAGTACTTCGTCTTTGCCTGAACGAACGCGACGCGGCGCGATCCAGGCGAGCCGCGGATTCTCGCGGCATCGCTTCGGTCGCCGCGTGGTTGCGCATCGTCGATCGCGATACGGTCGAATCAAGAACCCGTTTGTAGTTTTTTCCATCCGAAGCGTCGCGGGATGTCAGGCCGGCCGACACCGCGCCGCAAGGCTTCCCAAACCCGTCGAGCGCCTATTCCTTTCAGGTATCCGGCTTGCTTCTCCGTCCAGCTCCACCCCGCCTCGACGAGATCATGCCGACCCACGATTCCACTCCCCAGTCCCCCGATCAATCCGGCGCGTCCGCGAGCGCCAAGCTGCCCACGCCGGCGGCCGGCGCGCCCGCCTCGGCGGCCGGTCGACACCGCGCGCCGCCGTGCACGCTGGTGATCTTCGGCGCCGGCGGCGACCTGACGAGCCGCCTGCTGATGCCCGCCCTGTACAACCTCGCGGTGGACGGGCTGCTCGACGACGGCATGCGGATCGTCGGCGTCAATCACGGCGAGCGCGAGACCGACGCGTGGCGCGACGATCTGCATACGGCGCTGCAGAAACTCGCCGCCGACAAGGCGAGCACCTTCCACGCCGGCAAGCTCGACGACAAGGCCTGGAACTGGGTCGCGCAGCGCCTGGAGTACATGGCGGGCGATTTCGAGGACGACGGCGCTTACCAGCGTCTCGCGAAACGGCTCGGCGCAGGCAAGGACGAAGGCGAGGGCGGCCAGGGCAACGTGGTGTTCTACCTCGCGGTGAGCGGGCGCTTCTTCAAGCCGATCGTCGAGCGCTTGGGCCACGCCGGCCTGCTGGAGGAACGCGGCGACGGCGACGGCCCGTTTCGCCGGATCGTGATCGAAAAGCCGTTCGGCGACGACCTCGCCTCGGCGCGCGATCTGAACCAGCATCTGCTGAGCTTCGTGCGCGAATCGCAGATCTACCGGATCGACCACTTTCTCGGCAAGGAGACGGTGCAGAGCATTCTCGCCGTGCGCTTCGCGAACGCCTTGTTCGAGCCGGTCTGGCGGCGCGAATACATCGACAGCGTGCAGATCACCGCGTCGGAGGTGATCGGCGTGGAGCGGCGCGGCAGCTTCTACGAACAGACCGGCGCGTTCCGCGACATGGTGCCGAACCATCTGTTCCAGTTGCTCGGCATGGTCGCGATGGAGCCGCCGAATTCGTTCGACGCGCACGCCGTGCGCGACAAGAAGGCCGAGATTTTCGACGCGCTGAAGCCGCTGACACCGCGCGACGTGGTGTTCGGCCAGTACGCGGCGGGCCCGGCCGGCGTGGCCTATCGCGACGAGCCGGACGTCGCGGCCGACAGCGGCACCGAAACCTACGCCGCGGCGCGCGTGCAGATCGACAACTGGCGCTGGGCCGGCGTGCCGTTCTATCTGCGCACCGGCAAGCGCCTGCGCGAGCGGCGCACGGAAATCTCGGTGCAGCTGAAACAGGTGCCGTTCCGGCTGTTCCGCGACACGCCCACCGACGCGCTCACGCCGAACGTGCTGACGCTGCGCATCGACCCGTCGCACGGCACGAGCTTCGATTTCAACGTGAAGACGCCGGGGCCCGTCATGCAGATCGGCGCGGTGCGCTCGTCGTTCGACTACGATGCGTTCTTTCCGGAGCGCGCGAACGTCGGCTACGAAACCTTGCTCTACGATTGCCTGCTCGGCGACGAGACGCTGTTCCAGCGCGCCGACAGCATCGAGGCGACCTGGGCGGCGGTGGAGGGTGTGCTGCATCCGGCCGACGGCGAGACGATCCCGGTGCACGCCTATCCGGCGGGCAGCGACGGGCCGGCCGAGGCCGACGCGCTGATCGAGCGGGACGGCCGCGCGTGGCAGCCGCTCATGCGGCCCGAGCCGGACAACTCGGGCGAGCCGGACAAGCCGAAGGCGGAGCAAGCCGGCCAGCACGACCCGTCGTGAGGCCCGCGCGCCGCGCGCGCAGGTATTCGCCGAGGCAGGGCGGAGCGTGCGGCGAGGCGAACGGGTGTACGAATCCATGGAGACGAACAGCGAGACGCATTTCATGAAACCAGGCAAGAAACCGAGCACCAAGCCGCATGACGCGGCCGATTCCACCGGCGCGCGCGACGCCGGGCCGACCCTGTCGATCGACATCGGCGGCTCCGGTCTCAAGGCGGCGATCGTCGACGCCGACGCCACGCTGCGCTCCAAGCGTGTGCGGGTGGCGACGCCGCATCCATGTCCGCCGGACCTGCTGGTCGAAACGCTGCACGGGCTGGTCGCGCCGCTGCTGGCGCGCGATCCGGTCGCGCAGGTCTCGATCGGCTTTCCGGGCTTCGTGCGCGACAACCACGTGCTGACGGCGCCCCATCTGGGTGGCCCCGAGTGGCGCGACGTGCCGCTCGCGGCGAGGCTGGGGGAGCGGCTCGGCATCGCCGCCGTGCGCATGATCAACGATGCCGAGATGCAGGGGCTCGCGGCGATCGAGGGGCGCGGCCTCGAGTTCGTGCTGACGCTCGGCACCGGGGCGGGCACGGCGCTGTTTCGCGACGGCGAGCTGATGCCGCATCTCGAACTCGCCCATCATCGCGTCAGCAAGAAGCACGCGTACGACGAATACATCGGCGACGCCGCGCGCCGCAAGGCCGGCAACGCGCGGTGGAACCGTCGCGTCGAGAAGGTGATCGGCATCCTCGAATCGCTCGTGCATTTCGACAAGCTCTGGATCGGCGGCGGCAACGCCGCGCGTCTCAAATTCGAGCTGCCGGCCAATGTCGCGACCGTGCCGAACGATCGCGGCATCGAGGGCGGCGCGCTGCTGTGGCATCCGCGCTCGGTGCGCGAGACGCGCTGAGCCTTGGTCTCGCGGGGAACCAGCTGGCGTATCGAGGTTGGAACACGACATTTCTAAACGGCTAGAACACGACATTTTTATAAAGCTACTACACACAAATTGTCGTTAATTCGCGTTATGTCAAATAACAACGACGACAAACACAAGCCACGAGGAAATGTCAGTGGCAAGCCGGCCAGGCACGGACAGCGCCTGGCCGGCCACCTCGCCACCCTTACTGCGCGGCCGTGAACACCTTGCTGCCGTTCACCCAGGTTTCCAGTACACCGATGTCGCGCATGCCGGCGGCATTCGGCTCGGTCCATCGCAGCGGGTTCTTCGCCAGGATCACGAGATCGGCCTGCTTGCCCGGCAGCAGCGAACCGATCTGGTGATCGAGATGGCACTGCCAAGCCGCGTCGATGGTCACGGCGCGCAGCGCCTGGTAGACATCCAGGCGCTCGCGCGGGTTGAGCACGTTCTCCGTGCCGCCGGACGACGGCGAGCCGTGCTCGAGCGCCTCCATCACGCGCCCGATCGACTGCTCCATGCAGCGCAGCGGCCCGAACGGCGTCACGAAGTGGTCGCTGTGCAGGCTGATCCTCAGGCCCGCCTTCAATGCCGAGGCGCCGCGGTCGAGCAGTTGCGCGCGCTCGGCACCCAGGATGGTGTCGCGGAACGCGGCGCCCCAGTAGCCCACGTGGCCGATCAGGAAGCTCGGCGAGATCGCCATCCGCCGCATCTGGCCAATCGCGTCGTCGTGCAGCAGCGAGGCGTGCTCGATACGGTGACGCTGCATGGCCCAGGCCGGCTGGGTCGGATACGGCTGCTTCGGCGGCGGAGGCGGCGGCACCGTGCTGAGCGCGCTCTGGTAAGCCGCCAGCACGTTGGCGATGCCCTCGTCGCCGTTGGCGTGCGTGAGAATCGGCCAGCCGGCGTCGGCCACCATCGCCATCAAGTCGGCCAGCTTGCGCACCGGGTCGAAATTGAACAGGCCGTAAGCCCCGACGCCGGGCACCGTGTGCTCGTCGCAGCACTGGTACGGGCGGCTCTGGAAACCCGTCAGCCCCTGGTTCGAGCCGTCGGCGATCAGCTTGATCGCGCGCAGCGTGAACAGCGCGTTCGGGTCGCTCTCCAGTTCCGGCTTGTAGGCGTTGAGCCAGGTCATCAGATCGTTGCCGTTGCCGTACAGCGCGCCGCCCACCCGCACGGTCATGGCCGGCGTCTTCGCCAGCGCCTTCATCATGGCGACTTCCCCCGGCCCCGCGATCAGCCCGACGCTCGCGTCGAACACGGTGGTGATGCCGCGCTGGTTGGCCTGCTGGAACACGATCGCGAGGCCCGCGAGGATCTGCTCCGCGGTGACGGGCGGCATGGCGGCCAGCACCGCCGCCGACTGCTGCTCGGTCAGCACGCCGTCCTTATGGCTGCCGTCGAGGCCGGCCGCCTTCAACGCGGGCGTGTTGGCATAGCTGATATGGCCGGACGCGTTGAGCAGGAAGATCTTGACGTCGGTGCTGATGTCGTCGAGAAACCCGGCGTCGACATCCTGCCAGACCGTCATCAAGGACGGATCGACGCCGTAGCCCGTCACCCATTTGCGCGGCGGGCTCGCCGCGTGCGCCGCCGCGACCGCGTCCTGGAGCCGCCGCGCGATCTCTTGCCGGTCATACCGCGGGTTCAGGTTCTGCCCGTCGAACGGCGACAGGTCGGCCCAGGTCGTCATCAATGCGCTCGTCACCAGATGCGCATGCGGATCGATCAGGCCGGGCAACAGCGTCTCGTCGGCCGTGAGCGGCCGCTCGATCACCGGTGCGTAGTCGGCCATCGCCTTACGCACCTCCGCCAGATCGCCGCTCGCGATCACCTGGCCATCCGCGATGCCGAGCGCCTTGACGCGCTGCTCGGGATGCTCCGGGTCCGGGTGGATGTGCCCACCATGGAAGATAACGGACTGCGACGGTCCCCGGGAAGCCGGCCGAGGCACGGCGCCATCGAGCGCGGCCTGCCATTGGTGGTGATCGTGGCGGTAGGACGGCAGCAGATGCGGGCTGCAACAGGCACAACCGAATTGGAAACGTTCCGACATAGGGGTTCCTCGTGGGTTTTCACCGCGGTCTCGATAATCACGATCGATATCACGAGAGGCGGATTCGATAAGCTCGGCATTCGCTTCGAGCGGCGCATCGATATCCGAGCGCCCTGCTCTTCCCGACCGCCGCTGCGACGTGTCGAATAACAGCCTTCAATGCCGCATCATTCCTTCGACAACGCTGCAAGTCGCGGCGGCATGATTTAACGATGGCCGAAACACAGCCAAGGGTTCGGCAAAACGATGCTGTCAATATCGAAAGCGAATGCCGAGCTTATCGAATCCGGGCCTCGCGATATCGAGAATGGGAATGGAGACGTCCACGGCGAGCGTGACGGGCAATGTCACGCCCAGCTTCCACTCGGTTCCGATGAAATCCAAAATCCTCGCCATCACAGCTACCCCGGAGAGATTTATTCGTTATTTGAATGCCGAATGATGATTTCGGCTTGCAAGGAAGCATCTTCACCGCGCGAACCGAATGACTCGATCTCGGTATCTTGCAAATGGCACGACACCGATTGCTTTCGCGGGCAAATGCGAAACTAGCACGGAAGTCTCAGTGGATTGATGTAGATATTATTATTTCGGCTGCTGCTTTGATCTGCATCATTGACGCGACGACTCTTTATAAATAAGGCCTCAAGTTTTTGGCATCGTCGCCGATCGAATTCGCAATCGTCCAGGAGCGCAGGCGTTCGGCCCGGCGTCCGTCACTGGCTTGGCTCGGCGGCCCGGCCGCGGGCTGCCCCGGACCCGGGCCCGCCGCCCGCTTACTTGTAGCTGAATGCCCCCGGATGATTCTCCAGGCTCCCGCTCAGCGCTGCGTACAGGATCGTGCGGCCGTCGATCGACTCGTTGTCGCCACCGATGTTCAACCACGTCAGCCTTTCGACGTCACGCTTCGGATCGACGACCGACAGCACGCCGACCATCCGCTTCGCCCGCGGGTCGTACATCACGGCAATTCGCTGCGCGCCGCAATCATGCGGCTTGCAGGCGCTCATGACATAAACATCGTGGCCGCCAAACGACACCGTGCTCGCCGGCGATTCGGTGCCGCCTCGCGCCACCCAGTCGGGCAATCGATGCCCTTTCTTCATGGCGGCAAAGGCCGCCGCCGCATCACGATTGCCGGCGATCGCGCTGAACGACTGCGGATCGGCCTTGGCGGCTTCATCAGCCCACGCGAGCTGGCCGACCTGGCCGATGCCCAGGACGGCGACGGCAAGCAAGGAAATCTTCAATGACATGCGGAACCTCCTGGATCCATTCGATATCGGTGCCGTCTTAGTGCCGAAAGTCAGCCGTAAGTTTCCTGCCCAGGCGTTGCGGAACGCGCCGGATTGCGTCGCGCCCCCCGCGCCGGCTCGGCTCACGAATGCTGCCGGATCGACCATCTCGTCGGCGCGAACGACACCTCGAACCGCGACAGGAACGATTGCCCGAGCAGTCCGTCGATGCCCTGCCCGAACGGCGCCTTGCTGGCCGGATCGACCGATACCGGTACCGCGGAAGCCTCGACCTGGCCGAGCTTGACGGAATCCGCCTGGGCCAGCAGGCCCTCGCGCGGGCCATTGGCGGTCTGCAGGCGAATGTGCCGCGCCTGCGCGGTGTCGATCCGGGCCCGCTGCGCAAACGCCTGGCTCATCACGACATAGCTCGCCCCGGTATCGACGATGAAGGTGCCTTCCACGCCGTTGATGCGCGCCTTCACCTGGATGGTATTGCTGCCCTTGCGCGCGAAGCTTTCCTGCCCGGAGGCATAACTCGTCGGGCAACTGGCATGCGAGGCATAACGGGCGATGATGCCCTTGGCCTGCGCGTTGTCGGCGCGCTCGGGATCGGCCGACACCCACATGCGGATCGCGCTCACCGCGTCGCAGTAGCGGCCGGCCTTGGCATGCAGGTCCGCGATGCGGATGAACAGGTTGCTGGTGATCGAGGCGCGGTCCGGCGACAAGGCCAGCACCTGCATGTAGTCGGCCAGCGCCGCCTCGTCCTGCTGCGCGCCCTCGTAGGCGCGGCCGCGATCGAAATAGTATTGCGGCTCGGTGGCATCGTTCGCCAGCAGGCGGTTGGCGATCGCCACCGCGCCCTGGTAGTCGCTCGTGGCGATCAGGTCCTCGATGGCCGCGCTGAGGAAGCCGTCCGCCCTGCCGCAGCGATCCACGAAGGCCACCAGCGCGTCGGCGCTCTCGCGCCGGTAGCCGAGCGCGTCGATTTCGGCGGCCAGGCGGCCCATGGCGTCGCGATTGCAGGCCTCTCGGCTCAACTGCAGCAGCGGGCGCCGGATATCGGGCTTGCTCAGGTCGGAAATGGCGACGCTCGACAGTCGATAGGTGTCGACGGCGGGTTTGATGTCCTTGGGAATGGGTACCTTGAATTCGTCGCAGGCAGCCTGCGAGAGCAGGATCGCGCAAAGAACGAACAGCTTGGCCGGCCGGGCCATCATTCTCGTCATCTTATTGTTGGAGCGAGGAAGGAGATCGGAACACACGGCGCTGACGAGCAGCGCTCGAATTTTTCGAAAGCCTAGCACGGAAGTCGCGACGTGAATGCGCCCGCTCGGCCAGGCGGATCGCGATTGACTACTCGCGATCAGGAATACCGGCGCCAGGGCCTCGCTTTCCCATCCAATCCGGGCCGGGCCGCGAGTATCGGGACGCGCGGCCCGGCCCTGCTTCACCGGATCCCCTTCCCCCGGCTCACAGCCCCAGCGAGGAAATGAACTGGTTCGTGTAGCCGAGCGTGCCGGCCTTCCCGTAGTTGTTGCAGGTATCGGACGAGTTGTTGTCCGAGGTGGCCGGCTTGCAATCGCGATCGCGCGAGAAGGCCCAGAAGTGGATCCCGGCGATCTGCTTGGACAGCGCGTAGTTCGACACCGCCACCGCGTCGGCCAGCGTGAAGGTCTCGTCGATGCTGTCGTTGCCGCCGATCATCGGCGTCACCTCGATCTGGTTGTACGGCACCTTCCAGTGGTTGTGCAGGTTCTCGGCCGCCGCGATGGTCGACTTGCCCATGTCGCACTTGCCGCTGCTGTTGAGCGTGCAGAGCGAGGGATCCTCGTCACCCGAATCCGCGAAATCCATGGTCATCAAGTTGATCGTGTAGTTCTTCAATCCGTAGTTCTGGATCGCCGTCATCACCTTCACGCCGATGTCGCCGAGGCTCTGCCCCGCGTTGCCGCCCTCGGTCGCGATCGTGAAGCTGAAGCGCAGGTTCGGGTAGGTGTTCTGCGCGTTCGCCACGCGCGCCACCAGGTTGTTGATGTCGCTCTGGCTCTGGCCGTTCTCGACGTCGAAATCCACGCCGAGCATGTTGGCGCTGTAGTACGTCTGGATGAACTTCAGGAAGTTGGCGTCCGAGGTGCAGAGGAAGCTCGCGCCGGCGCCGCCGGTCGAGACGATGTATTTCTTGCCGGCGTTCACGAAGCCCTGCACGTTCGCCTTCGCGAACGAGGAGGCCGACACGCCGCTCCAGTTCTCGCTGCCGCAGTTGCCGGTCGCGAAGGCCCAGGTCACCGCCTGGAGCTTGGCCGGCATCACGCTCAGCAAGGTCTTGGAACTGCCGGTGACGGTGGTGTTGAGCTGGGCGCCGCTGAAGTCGCCCGAGTAGAAATACGGGCTGTAGATGAAGTTGGAGGCCACCGCGGCGGTGGCCGCCGATTCGGCCAGTACCGGCGCGGAAGCGGCGAGACAGAGCAAGGCGGCCAGGCCCTTGAGTCGAAGCGATTTCATCTGAATTCTCCTGAAGAGAGTGTGAGACGACGATGCGCGGGCGTGGATTCGCCCGCTGTTGGTGACGCCACCATCCTGCGTGGCGCGACTTCCCTGCCCGGCCTCGCTTGTCGAGGCCGAACCCGCCGGCCGGCGCCCCGCCCCTCGCGGCGGCGCCGGCCCGCAATCGAAAAATCCTCACGTCGAACTGCAATCCAGATGCTGCGAGTGCGCCTTTCCGATCGACTCGCGGGTCGATCGAAGGCTTTGTAAGAATCGAATCGCGATACCTGTCCCGCGAAACGTTTATCAGGTAAATGATTGTCGTGAAATCGAAAAGGCGGAATCGAGTATGCGTAACGCCCATGGCGAACGCAATTCGATATTCATTTAGATATGGAGATTTCCGCGCCGGAGATCGAGATCAGGCCGAAAGCCTGTCCAGCAAAGGATTTCGTTCCGAAAATCCGGAGCATGCAAAAATTTACGGAACGATATTCGATGAATTTATTGGATGATTTTTTCGAATCCGGAAACGCCATGATCGCCAGCGGGCCATTCAGTGCCGGCCATCAGCTGTGGCTCGGCATGTAATGAATTTGAAATAAAATCAGTAAAACTGATAACCCGCCGACGCCGTCATCGACAATTTTTATCATTTCTCAATGCGTTAAATTTATTGGAATTTCAATAAGCCGGCTTCCCGATTCATCGGATCCCTATATAAAACATTGCGACACCAGGGCGGCACCCACCCATTCGCCGTTCCGGCCTGGTGGTCCCAACAATAAGGATCTCGCGATGAAAACCCTCCCCCTTGCCGCGGCATGCGCCTGCGCCTTGCTGTTTTCCGCCTGCCAGAGCGGCCCGGTCGCCAGGCCGGCCGAACAGACCATCTCGTCGGCCGACATGTACCAGGCGCTGATTCGCGTCAAACAGGAAGTCGGGCTGTTTCTCTACGACAGCGTGCAGGTGAAGAAGCAATGGCCCGAGCTGCGCAACCGGCTCGACATCGCGACGCCGACCTGCGGCGATGGCTATGTCGGCTTCCGGATCGATAGCGTCACGATCGAGATGTCGGCCGATTCGAACCTGTCGCTCAGCGGCGGCGCCGGCCTGTCGATCCCGGCCACCGTGAAGCCGGACCTGAGCGGCACGCTGTCGACCACGCATTCGGGTTCGAACAAAGTCACCTATGCCTATTTCCCACCCACCAGCCAGGACTATGAAAAGCAATTGAACGCGCTGGGCGAGGCCGGCGCGAACGACCCGGCGATCCGCGACGATGCCGTGCTCACGCCCCTGCTCGACAACCTGCGCGACTCGATCATCCGCGCCGCCGCCGTGAGGCCCTGCTTCCACGCCACCGACGACGCCTACAAGGGCGACAGCATCTCGGTGGACGTCGGCATCTCGACCGAATCGAAGGCCGGCGGCGGCATTTCCTTCTACCTCGTCGACCTGTCGGCATCGCGGGACAAGAAGCTGAACCGCGCCACCACCCTCACCGTCCACTTCACGCCGGTCGACGATCGCAAGCCGGCGCCGGCCGAGGAGCGCAAGCGCCCCGCCGCCAAGGCGAAGGCACGCGGCTGACGCCGCCGGGCCGCGGCGAACCCAGGCGCCCCGGGCACGCGCCGCGGCCCGCTTTCCTCTGCCCTTTTCCCCTCCTGGCGACGCCGAGCAGGCCGCCGGGGAACGCCTGCCTGACGGGAATCTGGCAGCATTGACAGCAAACAAAAAACCTGTTGGCTGGGCGGAAATTGAGCCGGTAGTATCCCGCCGATGCGACGGGCGCGATGCCCGCTGCGGCGGACTTTTCCTCAATTTGTCGCGATTTCGGAAGATACATGCTCGGCCTAGTACGCGTTGCCTTGCGAAGACCGTATACATTCGTGGTCCTCGCAATCCTGATCCTGATCATTGGGCCGCTCGCAGCACTGCGCACGCCGACCGACATCTTCCCGAACATCCGCATCCCCGTGATTGCGGTGATCTGGCAGTACACGGGCCTGTCGCCGGACCAGATGGCCGGGCGGATCTCCTCGCCCTTCGAGCGCACGCTGACCACCACGGTCAACGACGTCGAGCACATCGAGGCGCAGTCGATCACCGGCTTCGGCGTGATCAAGATCTTCTTCCAGCCCGGCGTCGACATCAACACGGCGAACGCGCAGGTCACCGCGGTCTCGCAGACGCTGCTGCGCCAGTTGCCGCCCGGCACCACCCCGCCGCTGATCCTGAACTACAACGCCTCGACGGTGCCGATCATCCAGCTCGCGCTGTCGGGCAAGGGCCTGTCCGAGCAGAACCTCGCCGACCTGGGCCTCAACACGCTGCGCCCGGCGCTGGTGACGGTGCCCGGCGCGGCGATCCCGTTCCCGTTCGGCGGCAAGACGCGCCAGGTCCAGCTCGACGTCGATCCGGCCGCGCTGCAGGCGCGCGGGCTGTCGGCGCAGGACGTGGCCAACGCGCTGGCCGGCCAGAACCTGCTTACGCCGATCGGCACCGAGAAGATCGGCGACTATGAATACACGCTGAACCTGAACGACGCGCCCGGCGATATCCGCGAGCTGGCCAACCTGCCGGTCAAGGCGGTGAACGGCACCACCATCTACATGCGCGACATCGCCAACGTGCACGACGGCAGCGCGCCGCAGACCAACATCGTGCACGTCGACGGCAACCGCTCGGTGCTGATCACGGTGCTCAAGAACGGCGCGGCCTCGACGCTGGCGATCATCTCGGGCATCAAGCAGCACGTCGAGCAGGGCAAGGCCGGCTGGCCGCAGAACCTGCAGATCGCCCCGATCGGCGACCAGTCGCTGTTCGTCACGGCGGCCATCAGCGGCGTGGCGCGCGAGGGCGTGATCGCGGCGGTGCTGACCAGCCTGATGATCCTGCTGTTCCTCGGCAGCTGGCGCTCGACCCTGATCATCGCCACCTCGATCCCGCTGGCCGTGCTCGGCTCGATCATCACGCTCTCGGCGCTCGGCGAGACGCTCAATATCATGACCCTGGGCGGCCTCGCGCTGGCGGTCGGGATCCTGGTGGACGACGCCACCGTGACCATCGAGAACATCAACTGGCACCTGGAACAGGGCAAGCAGGTGGAGCCGGCGATCCTCGACGGCGCCGCGCAGATCGTCACGCCGGCCTTCGTCTCGCTGCTGTGCATCTGCATCGTGTTCGTGCCGATGTTCTTCCTGCAGGGGATCGCGCGCTTCCTGTTCGTGCCGATGGCCGAGGCGGTGATGTTCGCGATGATCTCCTCGTTCATCCTGTCGCGCACGCTGGTGCCGACCATGGCCAAGTACCTGCTCAAGCCGCACGCGCATGCCGAAGGCGGGCACGGCGCCGAACGCGCGCCCAGCCGCAACCCGCTGGTGCGCTTCCAGCGCGGTTTCGAGGCGCGCTTCGAGCGCGTGCGGGCCCGCTATCGCGCCCTGCTGGAGCTGGCGCTCGCGCATCGCAAGCCCTTCGTCTCGGTGTTCTTCGGCTTCGTGCTGGTCTCGTTCGCGCTGGTGCCGCTGCTGGGCCAGAACTTCTTCCCCTCGGTGGATGCCGGCCAGATCGTGATGCACGTGCGTGCGCCGGTCGGCACGCGCGTGGAGCGCACCGCCGAGATCCTCGCCAGGGTGCAGCAGGCGGTGCGCGGCATCATCCCGCCCGCCGAGCTCGGCACCATGGTCGACAACATGGGCCTGTCCTCGAGCGGCATCAACACCGCCTACAACAACACCGGCACCATCGGCTCTCAGGACGGCGACATCCAGATCACCCTGAACGAGGGTCACGGGCCCACCGCCGACTACGTGCGCCGCATGCGCGAGGAACTGCCGCGCCGCTTCCCCGGCGTGACCTTCTCGTTCCCGCCGGCCGACATCATCAGCCAGATCCTGAACTTCGGCTCGCCGGCGCCGATCGACCTGCAGGTGCGCGGCAACAACCTGGCCGCCAACTTCGACTACACCAACACGCTGCTGCGCGAGATCCGCCGCGTGCCGGGCGTGGTGGACGCGCGCATCCAGCAGTCGCAGCAGAGCCCGGCCTTCTCGGTCGACGTGGATCGCACCCGCGCCCAGTTGCTGGGCATCACCGAGCGCGACGTGACCAACAGCCTGGTGGTGAACCTGGCCGGCTCCAGCCAGGTGGCGCCGACCTACTGGCTGAACCCGGCCAACGGCATCTCCTACCCGATCGTGATGCAGACGCCGCAGTACAACCTCGACACGCTGGCGGCGCTGCAGAACCTGCCGATCTCGGCCACCGGCGCGAACGCCGCCGCGGCCGGCAACGCCACCCAGATCCTCGGCGGGCTGGCCACCATCCGCCGCGCCGACATCAACTCGATCGTCAGCCAGTACAACATCCAGCCGATGGTCGAGATCTTCGCGACCACCCAGGATCGCGACCTGGGCTCGGTCTCGCGCGACATCAACCGGATCGTCTCGGCGCACGCCAAGGATCTGCCGCGCGGCTCCAGCGTGGCCCTGCTCGGCCAGGTGCAGACCATGAATGCCGCGTTCGGCGGCATGCTGTTCGGCCTGCTCGGCGCGGTGGTGCTGATCTACCTGCTGATCGTGGTGAACTTCCAGTCCTGGTCGGATCCCTTCGTGATCGTCACGGCGCTGCCGGCCGCGATCGCCGGCATCATCTGGATGCTGTTCGCGACCCACACCACCATGTCGGTGCCGGCGCTGACCGGCGCGATCATGTGCATGGGCGTGGCCACCGCCAACTCGATCCTGGTGGTCAGCTTCTGTCGCGAATCGCTGGCCGAGCACGGCGACCCGCTGCGCGCGGCGATCGAGGCCGGCTTCACGCGCTTCCGCCCGGTGCTGATGACGGCGCTGTCGATGGTGATCGGCATGGCGCCGATGGCGCTCGGCCTCGGCGAGGGCGGCGAACAGAACGCGCCGCTCGGGCGCGCCGTGATCGGCGGCCTGATGTTCGCCACCGCGGCCACGCTGTTCCTGGTGCCCGCCGTGTTCTCCATGATTCATGCGCGCCCGCGCCAGGCGCCCTCTTCCGATATTTCTGAGCAAGGAACCGGCCATGTCGTCTGAAGTTTCCCGTCCACGATCGGTCTCCCGCCGCCGGCTGCGCACCGCCGCCGTGGCGGGCGTGGTGATCGCCGTGGCGATCGTGGCCGCCGGCATCGCGGTACGCGCCCATGACGCCTCGCGCGTGCGCGCCTGGACCGACACCAATGCCGTGCCGACCGTGCGCGTGATCGCCGTGTCGCGCGCCGACGCCGGGCCCGCGCTGAACCTGCCGGGCCGGCTCGAGGCCTGGTCGAGCGCGCCGATCCTGGCGCGCGTGAGCGGCTACCTGAAGTCCTGGCAGTACGACATCGGCTCGCACGTGAAGAGCGGGCAGGAACTCGGCGTGATCGAGACGCCCGAGGTCGACCAGCAACTGCTGCAGGCGCGCGCCGACCTGGAGAGCGCGCGCACCAATGCCTCGCTGGCCGAGATCACCGCCAAGCGCTGGCAGTCGCTGCTGGGCTCGGATGCCGTTTCCAAGCAGGACGTCGACCAGCGCACCAGCGACTACGCGGCCCGCCGCGCCGCGGTGGACTCGGCGCTGGCCAACGTCAACCGGCTGGTCGCGCTGAAGGGCTTCGCGCGGCTGGTGGCGCCGTTCGACGGCGTGGTGACCGCGCGGCGCACCGACGTGGGGGCGCTGGTCAACGCCGGCGGCTCGACCGGCGAGGAACTGTTCACCGTGTCGGACGTGACGCGGCTGCGCGTCTACGTGCAGGTGCCGCAGAACTACGCGCCGAGCGTGCGAGCCGGCACCGACGCGACGCTGACCGTGCCCGAGTACCCGCAGCGCAAGTTCGTCGCCAAGGTGGTGGCCGCCTCGGGCGCGGTCAATCCGCAATCGGGCACCACGCTCGTGCAGCTGGTGGTGGACAACCGGGACGGCGCGCTGCTGCCGGGCGCCTTCGCCAACCTGGCCTTCGCGCTGCCGGCCTCGGCCGATACGCTGCGCGTGCCGGCCAGCTCGATCCTGTTCGACGCGCAGGGCACGCGCGTCATGACGGTGGGCGCCGACGGGCATATCCATTACCGCCGCGTGAAGATCACGCGCGATCTCGGCACCCAGGTGGAGATCGCCGACGGGATCGGGGCCGGCGAGCGGATCGTCGATACGCCGCCCGACGGGCTCGCCGACGGCGATGCGGTGCACATCGCGACCGGCGGCAACGCAGGCAATGGCGGCAACGCCGACGGCGGCGCCCAGAGGGCCCGTTCATGAAGCGGCCGATGTCCCGTCTGACGCTGCTGGCGGCCGCGCTCGCGCTGGCCGGCTGTTCGCTCGCGCCCGACTACAAGGTGCCGCCGGTGCCGGCCTCGGTGGCCTATCGCACGGTGGGCCCCTGGGCGCCGGCCCAGCCGTCCGACCAGATCCCGCGCGACGCCTGGTGGCAGGCCTATCGGGAGCCTGCGCTCGACGCGCTGGAAACTCGCCTGCTGGCCAGCAACGCCGACCTGGCCGCCGCGCTCGCGCATTACGCGCAGGCGCGCGCCTTCGTCTCGCAGCAGAGCGCGGCGGAGCTGCCGCGCGTCTCGGCCACCGCCAGCCCGACGCGCAACCGCCAGTCGGACACGCGGCCGCTGCGCGGCGCCGGCAGCCCGAACGAGTACAACGCCGTCTCGCTGGGCGGCGAGATCGACTACGAGCTCGATTTGTGGGGCCGCGTGCGCAACACGGTGGCGGCGGCCAAGGACGAGGCGCAGGCCACCAAGGCCGATCTCGCCTCGGTGCAGCTGAGCCTGGAGGCGCAGCTCGCGCAGAGCTACCTGCAACTGCGCGGCCTGGATCGCCAGACCAAGCTGCTCAATGACACGGTGGCCGCCTTCCAGCGTGCCCAGCAACTCACGCAGCGGCTGCACGACGCCGGCGCCGTATCGGGCCTCGACGTGACGCGCTCCACCGCGCTGCTGGCCGACGCGAAATCGCAGCTCACGCAGAACCTCGCCCAGCGCGCGCTGAACGAGCATGCCATCGCCGTGCTGGTGGGTGCCTCGGCCTCGGACTTCCGGGTCGAGACCTCGGCGGCCGACGTGGTGCTGCCGCCGGTGCCGGTGGGCGTGCCCTCGGCCCTGCTGCAGCGGCGCCCCGACATCGCGGCGGCGGAGCGGCGCGTGGCGGAATCGAATGCGCGGATCGGGGTGGCGCGCGCCGCCTATTTCCCGCAGATCACGCTCAGCGCCCAGGGCGGGCTGCAGAGCTCGAACTACACGAACTTCTTCAGCGCGCCGAACTTCTTCTGGTCGGTCGGGCCGTCGATCGCGCAGTACATCTTCGACGGCGGGCTGCGCCGGGCCCAGCTCGATGCCGTCAAGGCCGCCACCGACGAGGCCGCCGCGCGTTACCGCGGCGTCGCGCTGGCCGCCTTCCAGCAGGTCGAGGACAGCCTGACCCTGCTGCACGACCTGGGCACCGCGCTCGACCAGGAGCGCGAATCGGCCGATGCCGCCCAGCGCGCCGTCGAGCTGGCGCTGACGCGCTACCAGCGCGGCATCGCCAGCTACCTGGACGTGGTGCAGGCGCAGACCACCGCGCTGAGCACCGAGCGCAGCGTGCTCGACATCCAGACCCGCCAGCTGGTGGCCAACGTGCAGTTGGTGCGCGCGCTCGGCGGCGGCTGGTCGGACGGGGATCTGGACGACCTCTCGAAGCCGGAGGCGGCGCCGGCCGTCGCCACGGCGCCGCCGCCCAAGGCGGGCTGAAACCACGCCGCGCGCGCAGGCGATCTCGTCGCCCGGCGCGCGCGGTCGTATCGGGCCGGGCCCGGGAATCAGGCCGGGGGCCCGGCTCGCAAGCCTCAGCGCGGCGTGCCCACCTCGTCCAGCAACTGCACCAGGTACTTGCCCCAGACCTCGGGATGCGCCAGCGTCTGGTGGCCATAGGAACCCGCGCCTTCCGGAATCTCCACGAAACGGCCGCCCGGCACCTCGGGCACCAGGCGCTGCATCGCGCCGAGATCGGTGGCGTTGATCAGGTCGTCCTGGAAGTTGACGGCGAACAGCTTGGCGCGGATCTTGCCGAGCTGCGGCGCGGGATCGTAGTCGGACGAGGAGCGGAACCAGTACAGCACGTCGTTGGCGTCGTACTTCGCGTACTGCGCGACGATCGAGTCGTACAGCTTCGTGGCGGCCTCGCGATCGGGCGCGGCGAGCTGCAACTGGCGCGGGTTCTGCGTCATGATCGCGAACACCGGCATGGTGCGGATCCACTGCTGCGGCGAGCTGGCGTAATCGCCCTGCTGCCAGCCCGGATCATGCTCGATCGCGCCCACCACCATCTGCCGCCACAGCCAGTTGCGGCCGGCCATCGCGATCGGCTGCGAGGCGATCGGCATCAGCGCGTCCATCATCGCCGGGTGCTGCTCGCCCCACAGCCAGGTCTGCATGCCGCCCATCGAGGTGCCCAGCACCAGCTTCAGGTGGTCGACCTTGAGCCCTTCCGTGACCAGCCGGTACTGGCCCTGCACCACGTCGTTGTAGCCGTATTGCGGGAAGCGCGCGCGCAGGCCGTCGCTGGGCTTGCTCGACCCGCCGCGGCCCAGGCCGTCCGGCACGATCACGAAATACTTGCTGGTGTCGAGCGGCGCGCCCGGCGCGAACAGCGCCTCGCGCGAGCTCTTGGTGAGGAACTGCGCGCCGCTGCCGGTGGTGCCGTGCAGCAGCAGCACCGCGTTGGTGGCATGGCCCGCCGCGTCGCGCCGCAGCCGGCCCAGGGTCGTGTAATGGAGCCTGACCTCGGGCAGCACCGAGCCGTCGGAGAAACGGAAATCGCGGGCGAGGTAGTCGCCTGCCGTTTCGGCCGCGTCCGCCGCCCCGGCGGGCGCCGGCGTCTGCGCGTGGCCCAGCGCGCAGACCGTCATCGCGGCGCAGCCCAACAAAATGCTTTTCATGGCTTTCTCTGTCATTGCAGGTTCGGGGATCCGTTCGCATCGAATCGGAGTTCCGGCCGCGGGTGCCCGGCGGCATGACAGATGCCGTCCGCCCCGCCGGCCGTTGCTCCAATGTAGCGAAGGCAGGCGGCGGCGGATGGGACAATCTTCCGGTTTTCCTGTACGCGTTATCGATGCGCGACAAAGCTTTTGGCTTCCCGCCCGGCACCGGGCCGCGCGGCGGCACCGCCGCTCACAGCAATTCGGAAATCTCGATCAGGTTCAGGTCCGGGTCGCGCACATAGACCGAGCGGATCCGGGCCGTCGCGCCGGTTCGCTCGACCGGGCCCTCGACGATCGGCCAGCTCATGCGCGCCAGGTGCGCGATCACCTCGTCCAGCGGCACCGCCGCGATAAAGCACAGATCGAGCGCGCCCGGCACCGGCAGATGCGCCTTCGGTTCGAACTCGGCGCCGCGCACGTGCAGGTTGATCTTCTGCTTGCCGAAGCGAAACGCCAGGCGCCCGGCGCCGAAGCTCTCGAGCTGCATCTGCAGCACCTCGGTATAGAAATGCCGGGTGGCATCGGGGTCGACGCAGGTCAGCACCAGGTGGTCGAGATGGTCGATCAGCGGCATGGTCGGGCTCCTTGGGGCGAACAGGATGGCAAGACCACCATGATGCGGGTTTTCGGCGCGATCGGCGCCGCCGCCCGCTTTCCGGCCGGGGAACGCTCGCGCCGAACCAGCGTTCCGATCCTGTATCCTTCGCAGGTTCGCGCGTCCAGCCCAATCCTTGTCAGATCGATGCCAGCCACCCGCCCTTCAGCCGACCAGCCGCTGTATGAAATCGTCCGCGCAGGAATCCTCGAGCGTCTGCGCACCGGCGTCTGGGCGGCCGGCGAGAAGATCCCCACCGAACCGCAACTGGCCGAGGCCTTCGGCGTGGGCATCGGCACCATCCGCCGCGCGGTGGAGGAACTGGTGGCCGAGCGCCTGCTGATCCGGCGCGCGCGGCTCGGCACCATCGTCGCGAAATTCGCCGACGAACATGCCTTCGACCAGTATTTCAACTTCGTCGACCACACCGGCGAGACGGTGACGGTGGGCGCGCGGCTGCTGCGTTTCGGCAAGGAGCGCGCCACGCCGGCGCTGGCCTCGATCCTGAAGCTGGAGCGCGGCGCGCGCCTGGCCAGCATCGACAACCTGCGCCTGCTCGGCGAGGTGCCGGTGATGCTCGACCATCTGTGGATTCCGCTCGACCTGTTCCCGAAGCTCACCGCCGAGCACTTCGCGGCGCGGCGCGGCTCGATCTACGGCTTCTACCAGGAGCATTTCGGCATCTCGGTGGTGCGCGTGGTGGAGGACCTGGCCGGCGCGGTCGCCGACCAGAAGGTGGCCGACGCGCTGCAGGTAGAGCCCGGCACGCCGGTGCTGCGCGTCGAGCGCACCGCCTACACCTTCAAGGACAAGCCCGTCGAGCATCGCGTGCGCTTCGTCGAATCGAGCCATTGCGTGTATCGCAACACGCGCGGGCTGCAGGACTGAAAGACCGCCGCCGCGATGCCTGCGGCGGTCGTCACAAGCAACTCGCGGCTCAGGCCACCGTCGACCACCAGACGGCCGGCTCGCCGGCAATCCGCGCCGCGTCGAAGCGATAGGCCATCAGCGCCGCCAGGCCGCGCCGCCCGTCGATCGAGGCCACCGCGCTGGTGAAGCCGTGCTTGGCCACCAGGGCCGATTCGATCGCGTCGGCGGCCGCCTTGCCGATCTCGATGGCTTCCATCGCCTTGCCCGCGTTGCGCGCGAGCCCCGCCGCCTGGGTCGCCGCCACGCCGAGCGCATGCTGCGCACGCGGCGCGTCGAGCCCAAGCAGGCGCGCCACGGCCAGCGTGGCCCCCAGCACCCCGATCGAGGACACGAGGTTCCAGCGTGCCCGGTATTCGCTGCTGTCGAGCGCGGCCAGCGTGTGCGTGGCGGCCTCGGTGCCGATCGCCACGGCTTCGGCGATGGCCTCGTCCGATGCGCCGAAGCGCTCGCCCGCCGTCAGCGCCGCCGCGACCACCGGCGTCGCCAGCGAGAGCACGGCCTGCGCCGTCAACTGCGCGCCCAGGCTCCAGGCACGCAGGCGCAGGTCGCTCGACGAGCCCGCCTGCGCCGGCAGCCCGGCAACCGCCGCATCGGCGGAGGTCGATGACAGGATCGCGCGCGCCTCGGCGATCGCCCGATGGGCCGCCGCGACGGCGGAGCGCGCCTCCTTCGCCAGCGGCGCGAGCGCGAAGCTCACCAGCGCGGCGGAAACGTCGGAATGGGTGGCGGCCTCATGCATGATTCTGGTCCTCGGTGGGAAGGCAAAGTTCGAAAAGCGCGCGCAGGTCGGGCTGGGATTCGAGATCGCGAACCTGCTCGGCGATCCGTCGCGTGGCGCCGTCGCCGAGGATCGGATCGATCAGCAGCTCGATCTTTTCCCGCAGCTCGTCGTCGGTGAGCGGGCGCGCCAGGCTGCCGCGCGCGTGCTCGACGTGATGCGCCACCTTGCTGCCGTCCTTGAGCAGGGCCTCGATGAACACCTCGTCGCGATTCACGGCGCTGTCGGGCACCAGCTTCGTGCGGGCACGCATCGCGCTGACGTCGGGCTGCACCACGCGCGCGTCCTCGTATTGCGCGATCCCGACGCGACGGTCGCACAGCGCCGCCGCGACGCCGTGGATCGCGCTGAAGCGCGCCTGCAGACCATCCTTGGGCTGCGGGTTGCCCATCAGCTCGGGCACCAGCGGATGGCAGCGCAGCGTGATCGACTCGATCTCGCCGACCTCGGGAATCCGCGCCGACAGGGCCAGTCCCGCGTCGATCGCCGGGTGGGCAACGATGCCGCAGGGATAAGGCTTGTAGGTGTTCGACAGCAGTTCCCAGCGCTCGCCCATCGCGCCGTTCATCAGCTCGAAATCGACCTTGGTCGACAGCGAGTGCGAATAACCGCCGGGCGCCTCGAAGATGTCGTCCTCGGCCGGCTGCCCCCGCTGCGCGAGTTGCGCGGCGGCGATGCCGTTGGCCGCGGCCTTGCCCGGGTGATAAGGCTTGGTCATGGTGCCGAAGGCTTCGCGCTGGCCGACGAACATCGAAGCGGCGATGGCCGTCGCGCGGCGGATGCCGTCGGCGTCCAGCCCCAGCAGCAGGGCCGCCGTCACGGCGCAGCCGATCACGCCGCAGGTCCCGGTGATGTGCCAGCCGCGGTCGTAATGCTCGGGCGAGATCGACACGCCCACCCGCAACTGCGCCTCGCAGCCCAGCGCGAAGGCCGTCAGCGCCTGCGCGCCGCTCGGCTGCGTGGACGGTGCCAGCGCCGTCAGCACGGCGAACACCGAGGCGGCCGGGTGGATCACCGTGGCGAGATGCGTATCGTCGAAATCGTCGAGATGGCCCGCGAAGCCGGTGGCCAGCGCGGAGAAATGCAGGTCGGTGCGCTCGACGCGCCCCGGCACCGGCGCGGCGGGCTGCGCGCCGATCTCGACGGCGGCGGCGAGGATCGCGTCGACGCCGGGATGGCGCGAGGCGCCGATCGACGTCCCGATCACGTTGATGAGGGAGCGCCGGGCCTCGTCGGCGACCTTCGCAGGCAGCGGCTGCCCCGCAAGTGTGTACAGGCCGTGCGCAAACGCGGCGGCAATGGAACTCATTCGGACGATTCCTCCAGACTTTGGCCGACGCGCCGGAGACCCTTTCCCCGGCTCGCATCGGCAATCGATCACATCATGAAAAACCGCTCGGGCGGAGCCGCTTCAGGCTCAGGCAGCGAATCGCCCGATTGGCAGTTTCGTCGACACTTTGCGAAATTCTACCCGCCTCCATTCGGGAAAACCAAGGGGTTTCGATCAAAGTGTCGACACTTTGATTTCAAGCCGTGACGCTGGCTCATGGCGAACCCAGCGTGAGCGCGCGCACGCGGCTCACCGCCTCGGCGCTCACGGCGCTGGCCCGGTTGCCCCAGCTGGCGCGCACGAAGCTCAGCACCTCGGCCACCTGGGCATCGCTCAGGCGCCAGCCGAAAGCGGGCATCGCCAGCGGCGTGGGCGCGCGGCTCGTCGATGGCATGTGCGAGCCGCTCAGCACCAGATGGATCAGCGAATCGGGATTCGCGCCCAGCACCGCGGCGTTGCCGGCCAGGCCCGGGAACGTCGGCATCGCGCCGGCGCCGTCGGAGCGATGGCAGGCGCTGCAGTTGTTCAGGTAGAGCCAGGCGCCCGCGTTGGCCGGATGGCCGGCGCGCAAGGCCAGGGCCGTGTTCGCGTCGTCCCGGGCGGCCGGCGGCGCGCGGCTCTCGCCGGGTCGCCCGCCCAAGGGCGGCGAGCTCAGGTAGGCGGCGATCGCGTCGAGATCCTCGTCGCTCAGGTACTGGAGGCTGTGGTCGATCACCTCGGTCATCGGCCCGAACGCGGCGCCGTCCGCCGAGCGGCCGCTGCGCAGATAGGCGCTCAATGCCGCCTTGCTGGCGCTCGCGCCGCCGGCCGGATGCTCGCGCAGGCTCGGCGCGTACCAGCCGGCGACACTGCCGCCGGACAGGAATGCCTCGCTGCCGCGTTCGTCGAAGGCGGCTTCCTGGCCGAAGCTGCCGCGCGGCGTGTGGCAGGCACCGCAATGCGCGAGCCCCTGCACCAGGTAGGCACCGCGATTCCATTCGACGTTGCGGCGCGGGTCGTCCGCGTAGGGCTTGCCTGGAACGTAGAGCGCGTTCCAGAGGCGCATCAGCGGGCGCACGCTGTAGGGAAAGCGCAGCCGATCCTCGCGATTGACGGCGGCAACCGGCGCCACGCCCTGCATGAAGTAGGCGTAGAGCGCGCGCATGTCGGCCTCGTTTACCTTCGCATAGGACGGATACGGCATCGCGGGATAGAGCCGGTGCCCGTCCTTGGCGACGCCTTCACGCACCGCGCGGGCGAAGTCCTCGTAGCGCCAGCTGCCGATGCCGGTTTTCGCGTCGGGCGTGATGTTGGTCGAATAGAGCGTGCCGAACGGCGTGGCCAGCGACAGGCCGCCCGCGAACGGCCGGCCGTTCGGCGCGGTGTGGCAGGCCACGCAATCGCCGACGCGCGCCAGGTAGGCGCCCTTCTCCAGCGCGCCGGAATGCGCGGCAGGACCGGAAGGCGGCGCCGCGGCCGGCGTGCCGGCGCAAACGAACGGCGCCGCGAGCAGCGCGAGCGCGGCGATCGTCGGGCGCAGGCGGTGAATGCTGAGCTTCATGGCGCGCTCCTCAGGCATGGACCAGCGGGCCCGGTTGCTTCAGGTAGGTCTCGCGGATCGCCTTCGCGCTGAAATAGCTCATCGCGCCGAGCGTGGCGGTCGGATTGATGCCGAAGTTTTGCGGAAACATGCTTGCGCCGACCACGAACACGTTCGGCACGTCCCAGCTCTGCAGGTACTTGTTGACCACGCTGTTGTCGGGACGATCGCCGAGCACCGCGCCGCCCGTGGTGTGGGTGCTCTGATAAGGGCCCATGTCGAAGCGGTCGCCCGGCTTGCCGGCGTTGACGGCCACCGTGTGCGGCTTCGGGTTCATCGCGCGCGCGACCTCGGCGGCCTTGGCGCTCACGAACTGGGTCATGTGCCCTTCGTTGTCCTTCCAGTCGAAGGTCATGCGCAGCAGCGGCAGGCCGTAGGCGTCCTTGTAGGTGGGATCGAGGTCCAGGTAGTTGTCGCGATAGGACATCACCGAGCCTTGCGTCGAGATCGCGAAGGCATGCAGGTAGTGATCCTTGACCGCCTTCTTCCAGCCCGAGCCCCACTTGGGCGTGCCCGGCGGCGTCAGCGCCTGGGCGATCGGGCGGCCGCCCGTCACGGTGGCGAAGGTGATCGCCCCGCCGACGAAGCCCAGCGGCCCGTGGTCGAAGTTGTCGGCGTTGTAGTCGTCGTAGACGATGCCGCCCGAACCCGAGCCGATGAATGGATTGATCATCACCTCGTCGCCGAAGAACGACTGGATCTTGCTGTTGCGCTGGTAGGCGTAGTTCCTGCCGACGGTGCCCTTGCCGCTGACGGGGTCGTAGGGCTGGCCGATGCCCGAGAGCAACAGCAGGCGCACGTTGTGCATCTGGTAGGCGCACAGCACCACCAGCTCGGCGGGCTGCTCGACGCTGCGGCCCTGCGCATCCATGTAGATCACGCCGGTGGCCTTGCGTCCGGTCGAATCGAGCGTGACCTTGACCACCTGCGAACGATCGCGCAATTCGAAATCGGGCTGCTTCATCAGCGCGGGCAGGATGCAGGCCTGCGGCGAGGCCTTCGAATACAGGTAGCAGCCGAACAGCTCGCAATAGCCGCAGAAGTTGCAGGGCCCCATCTGCATGCCGTAGGGATTGGTGTAGGCCTTCGAGGCGATCGAGGCCGGCGTGGGATACGGATGCAGGCCGAGCTCGCGCGAGGCGCGCTCGAACAGTTGCGAGGGATAGGCGGTTGCCAGCGGCGGCAGCGCGTAGTCGCGTGCGCGCGGCGTCTCGAAGGGATTGCCGCCCTCGACGAGCTGCCCGCGGAGGTTGCCGGCCTTGCCCGAGGTGCCGGCCATGTATTCGAAGCGATCGTAGAAGGGCTCGAGTTCCGCGGCGCTCACCGGCCAGTCCTGGATGCTCATCAGCTCGGGAATGAAGGCCTTGCCGTAGCGCGCCTCGTAATGGCTGCGCAGGCGCAGCTCGGCTTCCGGCGCGCGATAGCTGAAGCCGTTCCAGTGCACGCCCGATCCGCCCACGCCGTCGCCGAACAGGAAGGGGCCGTACTGGCGCAGCGGCAAGGCGGTTTCCTGCGCATTGCGCCGGATCGTGACGGTCTCGCGCGACAGGCTCTGCATCAGGCGGTTGCGCTGCACGTAGGTCAGCTCGTCGGCGATGCGCGGGTAGGCGAAGTCGGGATCGGTGTCGCGCTGCTCGCCGCGCTCCAGCCCCACCACGCGCAGGCCGGCCTCGGCCAGCTCCATGCTCATGATCGAGCCGGTCCAGCCCATGCCGACCACCACGGCATCCACCGGGGGTTTGCGGATATCCGCCATGCTCGTCTCCTTGCGGACCTCTCGCGGTCCTTTGTGATCCTTTGTGATCCTTTGTGATCCTTCGTGGTCCTTCATGGCCCCAACCGCCCTTGCCGTCCTTGCCGGATGGCTTCCACCACGCGACCGGATCAGGTGCCGGCGATCGTCACAGTCCCCAGCGGATAGGCCTTGCCGGGCTGGTCCACCCAGTCGGTGAAGTCGGCGCGCGCGCCGGGAAAGCCGATCATCTTCCAGCTCCCCGCGCCCTTGTTGCCGCCGTGGATCGGGTCGGCGAAATAGCCTTCGCGCGTGTTCTGCCAGAGCAGGCCGACGAAGCGCGCGGCCGAGGTGCTGTCGAATTTCAGCGTGCCCGCGTCCATCGCGTGCAGCAACGCCTCCTGCCGCGCGTGCGACTGCGCCGCGAAGTCCTGGCCGCCGAACTGCGCGCGGCAATGGGCGTCGAGCGCCGCGAGGCCGGTGCGATAGACCTCGCGCGGCGTCATCGGGCTCTGGTAGCCCGACAAGGCCGGCACCTCGTGCACGAAGGGCCCGCGCATGTACCAGTCGGCGGCATGGCCGAAGCCGGTTTCCATCTGGCGGTCGATGAACACGGGCACGTCCAGCTCGAGCGCGCCCGGGCCCTCGGCGTCGGCCGGAATCAGCCGATCGACGGCAGCCTGCAGGCAGCGCCATTCCGCCGGCTTGAAGAACGACGGCTGGTACGGCGCGCCCTCGCCGCCGGCTTCGGTGGCGCCGCCGCCCGGGCTCGATGCGCTCGCCGCGCCATCGTGCGCGCCGCAGGCGCCCAGCCCCCCGGCTACCGGCAGCGCCGCGATCGTCGTGACCAGGAAGCGCCGGCGCGACGGGGCTTGCGGACCCGGCAGGTCGGTCTTCTCGGAATTCGGATTCATGGTCTTGTTCCTCCTGGCTGACGGGCGCTCACTTCAGGGCGTCGGCGCCGGCCTTGCAGATGTCGGCATCCTGGTCGCCGCTGCCGCCGCTGCATCCGATCGCGCCCACGATGCGGCCGCCGATCAACAGCGGATAACCGCCGGGCGACGCGGCCAGGGAAGGATCCAGCGTCGACGAGTAGAGATGGCCGCCTTCGTAGGCGTTGTAGAAGGTCCGCGTATCGCGGCGAAAGCGGGCCGCCGTGGAGGCCTTGCGCAAGGCGATCTCCGGCGAGGCATTCTGGGTGTCGTCCATCTTGGCGAACGCGACCAGCGAGCCTGAGGGATCGGTCACCGCGATCGCCTCGGGCCAGCCGTGCCGGGCGGCTTCGGCGCGCGCGGCGTCGAGCGCGCGGCTCGCGTCGGCCAGCGCGATCGGCATGCCGTAAGGCACGTCGAACGGCGAGCGGGCCGGCAAGCCGCCCGCCGAGGGTTGCGAGGCGGGCTGGGCCGCCGGCGTTTGCGCCTGGGCGGCGCCCGAAGCCGCCAGCACGACGGCGAGCGGCGCCAGCGCGCGGAGCATGAGCAAGCGTGATGTCTGCATGAGGGTTTCCTGTCGAGACGAGGTGGTTCCAGCGACGCGCCCCGCCCGGGGCGAGGCGCGTCGCTGGCCGGCGATATCAGAATTTGTGGTGGATCGCGACGCGCACCACGGCCTGGTGGTTGTTCGACGAATCGCCCAGCCCGCCGATGTCCGCCACCGCGCGTGCGCCGGTCGAACTGGTGCCGCTCGCCGTCTGGAAGGTGCCGAGCAGATAGACGTCGGTGCGCTTGGACAGCGCGTAGTCGAACAGCAGCGAGGCCTGGTTGTAGCTCTGGTCGCCGAGCTCGCCGCGCACCGCGTTGCCCTTCGTGTAGTTGTATTCGAGCGCGGTCGAGAAGGCCGGCGTGAAGCGGTACAGCGCGTTGATTTCGTAGCTGTTGAAGGTGGCGCTCGCGCCGCCGAGCGCGCCGATGTTCTGGTAGCGCGTGTTCGAATACACCGCGCCGAGCACGGCGGCGCCGAGCCGGTAGCTGCCGCCCACCGCCACGATCTGCAGCGAATTGGCCGGGTTGGTGCCGAGGTAGCCGGAATTGAGCGAGGTGAAGCTGGCGGCCGAGGCGTTGCTGTTGAGGATCGCGCCCGTCGCCGAGGGATTCCTGAAGAACTCGTAGGCGGCGCCCAGGCCGAGCGGCCCCGCCGAATAGTTCACGCCCAGCGTGTAGCCGCTCGACTGCGAGATCTGGCCGGCCACGCCGCCCAGCGTCGCGGTGCCGCCGAACGTCAGGCCGCTGAAGTTCGGGCTCGCGTACTTGACGGTGTTGTTGGCGCGGAAGGTGTGGTTGACGTTGTCGAGATCGCCGGGGTGCTCGGTGGTGGAGCCGCCGTAGGCGGCGGCGAATCCGTAGTTGCCCACGTAGTCGTTGACGCTGTCGTACTGGCGGCCGAGGGTGAGCGTGCCGAACCGGCGGCTCGCCAGCCCGACATAGGCCTGCCGGCCGAAGGCGGTGCCGCCCTGCCCGAACTGGCCGTTGCTGACGTTGAAGCCCGATTCGAGCTGGAAGATCGCCGCCAGGCCGCCGCCCAGGTCCTCGCGGCCCTTGAGGCCCCAGCGACTGCCTTGGGTGCCGGCGTTCGAGTCGACCGAGAACTGCCGCCCGCCCACGTTACGGCCGTTCACCACGTTCTTCGCGTTGGTATTGAGCATCAGCCCTTCGTCGAGGATGCCGTACAAGGTCACGCTGCTCTGCGCATGGGCGGCTCCTGCCATCAGGCCCAGTGCCGGTAACACCAAGATTGCCTTCTTCATGCCTGTCTCCTGTTGATTCGATTGACGGATTCAACTTTTATTTATCTGCATGCCTAACCAATCCCTTCGCGGCGATCCGATCGATCGCCGTTCCTGCCTTGTTCGCCTGCCTGGTTCTTCCGCCCTATCCGAGGAACGCGCCGCCGTTGGCGTGGATCACCTGGCCGGTCATGTACCTGGCCTTGTCGCTGCACAGGAAGCCCACCAGCGCCGCCACCTCCTCGGGCGCGCCGCGCCGCCCGACCAGGGTCTTGCGCTGCCCGTGATGCGCGGGTTCGCTGTCGCCCGCCGCGCCGCCGCGCCGGGTGTCGATGAGGCCCGGCACCACGCAGTTCGCGGTGATGCCGTCCGGCGCCAGGTCGTGCGCGAGCGCGCGCGTCAGGCCCACCAGCCCGGCCTTGGCGGCGATCACGTGGGCGCGCCCGCTCGAGCCAGCGTGGGCCGACATGCCGCCGATATTGACGATCGCCCCCGCCCCGGCCGCGCGCAGATACGGCAAGGCGGCGTGGGCGCAGAGATAGGCGCCGTCCAGGATCACGGCCATCACCTCGCGCCACTGCACCCAGTCGAGCTGCTCGAACGGCACCTCGCGGCGCAGCGCGGCGTTGTTGACCAGCAGGTCGATGCGGCCGAACCGCCGTGCCGCGGCCTCCATCAGCGATTGCGCGCCCTGCGGCGTGCTCACGTCGGCCAGCTCCACGGCCGCCCGCCCACCCGCCGCCTCGATCTCGCGGACCACGCCCGCGGCCTCGTCGAAGGAACTGCGCGCGTTGACCACCACGGTGACGCCAGCCGACGCCAGCTCCAGCGCGATGGCGCGTCCGATGTTGCGCGCGGCGCCGGTGACCACGGCGACGCGTTCGCGCGTGACTGCATTCATGACTGTGCTCCCAGGGTTTCAGAACGATTGGACGGTTGGCGGCTGGCGTCGACCGGCCGGTCCGGCCGGATCCAGAACGCCAGCGCGCTGCCGATCAGGAGCAGCCCGATCGACATGATGAACGGCAGGCGGTAGCTGCCCGTGAGATCGGTGACGATGCCGAAGGCCAGCGGCGAGACGATCGCGGCCAGCCCGGCGGCCGTGCTCACGAAGCCGCTGGCGACGCCGGCGAAGGCCGGCGCGACGTCCATCGGCACCGCCCAGATCGGCCCTTCCGTCGATTCCAGGCAGAACAGCGCGGCGGCCAGGCACACCGCGATGAGGGTCGGGTCCTGCACGAAGAACACGCCGGACAGGAACACCAGCGAGCCGAGAAAGCCGAACACGATCACGTTGCGCCGCGCGCGGTTGAGATCGCCGGTGCGCCGGTAGATCGCGTCGGTGAGCAGGCCGCCGGCGGTGTCGCCGATCACGCCCGCGAGGAACACGCCCGAGGTGAACAGCGCCGAATGCTTGAGCTCGATCCCGTATTGCCCGACGAAGAAGCTCGGCAGCCAGCTCAGGTAGAGCCACAGGGTCCAGGCGTGGCAGAAGAACACCAGCGTCACCGGCATGATGCGGCGCGCCAGCGGCCACCACGGCACGGGCGTGCGATGACGCGGCCCCGCGTAGGGCGGCAAGGCGTCGAGTTCCGTCTGCGTCACGCCGCGGTGCGTGCGCGGGTCGTCGCGGAAATACAGCCACCAGGCGGCCACCCAGGCCAGGCTCAGGCAACCGAGCACGACGAAGGCGCCGCGCCAGCCCAGCAGCGGAATCATCGCGACCACCAGCGGCGGCGTGATGGCCGCGGCCGCGCGCGCCGAGGAATGCGTGAAGCCCTGCGCGAAACCGCGCCGCACGCCCGGCACCCAGTTGGTCATGGCGCGCGTGGCGTTGGGGATGGTGCCGGCCTCGCCGAGCCCGACGCACATGCGCGCGAACACCAGCGAACCGAGCCCGCCGACCATGCCCGTGCCGATGGTGCCGATCGCCCAAAGCAGCCCCGAGATCGCCAGCATGCGGCGCGGCCCGATGCGGTCGCCCAGGTAGCCGTTGATGATCTGGAAGGTGGCGTAGCAATAGCCGAAGGCCGACAGCGCCACGCCCAGCTCCGTGTTGCTCAGGTGCAGGTTCTGCTTGAGCAGCGGCGCGGCCACCGACAGGTTCACCCGGTCGATGTACTCGATGAAATACATCAGGCAGAGCAGCATGAAGACGCGGCCTGTCGCGCCCCTGAAAATGGTCGTCTTCATCGTGCCCGGTTCCTTCCAATGCCACACTGCATGTCTGTCTCCGTGATGCGCGGGTCGTCAGCCGGCCCGTCGTGGGGGAATTGCTGGATCGTGGACGTGCCGCGTGCCGGCCTGTCGCCAGGCTCGGCGCGGCAGCGCCGGATCAGGTCCGCAGGCGCCGGCCCGCCGTTTCCGGGGCGAGGAACACCAGCGGCAGGCCCACCAGGTAGATCGCCGAGACCAGCGTGATGGCCAGCGGATACGACCTGAACGCCGCCGCCAGCGCGCCGACCAGCACCGGGCCGACCGCGCCGACGATGCGTCCGAAACTGAAGGCGAAACCGGAGCCGAGCGCGCGCAGCATGGTCGGGAACATTTCCGGCAGCCAGATCGTGTAGAGGGAGAACACCCCGCTGGTGAAGAAGCCGAGCAAGGGCAGCATGCACATGAAGAGCGCCAGGCTCTTCAGCGTCATGACCAGCAGGCCGTAGGCGAGCATGTTGCACACCGCGGCGCCGGTGAAGAAGAACGCGGCCGCGCGGCGGCGCGTGGCGAAGACGCGCACGATCCACGGCATGCCGGCGCAGCCGGCCAGCGTGCCGACGCTCATGATCAAGCCGCTCAGCGAGCCGAGATGCTGCGCCGCCTGCGCCGACTCGCCCTGCGCGGCCTGCCAGGTCGACACCAGGGTGGGAATCCAGAAGGTCGAGGACCAGAGCCCGAAGATCAGGCAGGTCATCATCAGCGCGGCGCACCAGGTGGTGCGCGCGCGCCCCTTGCCGAACAGCTCGCGCCACGGCGCCAGCGGCGCGCCGCTGTCCCGCTGCTCGCGCCAGCGCGGCGATTCGGGCACGCCGGCGCGCAGCCACACGGTGAGCAGCGCGGGCGCCGCGCCGATCAGGAACAGCGCGCGCCAGCCGAAATGAGGCAGCACGAACAGCGCGGTGAGGGAGGCCAGCAGGAAGCCGATCGGCGTGCCGGTATGCAGCCAGCCCGACAGGCGTTCGCGCAGGTGCTCGGGCACCGACTCCTGCAGCAGCGGCGCGCCCGCCGCCCACTCGCCGCCGATGCCGAAGCCGGTGAGGAAGCGGAACGCCGCGAACGACACGATGCCCGGCGCCAGGCCGCAAGCGCCGGTGAAGATCGAGTAGATGAGGATGGTCGCGCACATGGCGGGCACCCGGCCGAAGCGGTCGGCGCACCAGCCCCACAGCATCGAGCAGGCCCAGCCGAGCATGAACAGGCTGAACATCAGGCCGCCGAAGCGCGCGATGTGCGCGTGATCCGCGGGATAGCCGCTGGCGGGCAGCAGGTCCGTCAGGGCCGCGACGATCACGTAGATATAGATCGCGTTGTCGAAACCATCGAGGGTCCACCCCGCCCAGGTCGCGAAGAACACGCGATACGGGCGCGCAGCATGGACCGCCTGGGCGGCGGACCGGTCTTCTGCACTGGCGAGCATTCCGTCTCCTGTCTGCTCGAACGCCGCATGCCCTGTTGCCTGGCGGGATGCCGCGCCTTTCGTCTCATGGAGGCTGACGGTCGCTAGCGCGCTCCATCGCCTTTTTTGCATTACGCATATTGTCGACAATCTTGAGGGGCGCACGATCGGCTGACTGTGTACCGCTCCGAATGTCTTGAGTTTCCGCGTTGCTGGAAGTATATTGTCGACAATCTTCAATGCGCAAGCTTTCCTGTAAAATTTCTTCCCGTTCTCTTTCCTCCTCGGGTCCGTCCGTCATGCAACGCGCCGCCAATTCGCTTGAACTCCTCCGCTCCGTCACCTTGTCGGGCCTCGTGCAGGACGAAATCCTGCGCCGCATCAGGACCGGCGAGCTGCAGGCGGGGATGAAGCTCAACGAGATGGATCTCGCCGAACATCTGAGGATCAGCCGCAGCCCGGTGCGCGAGGCGTTCCGCGCCCTGGAGGAAGCCGGGCTGGTCTGGCTGGAGAAGAATCGCGGCGTGTATATCCGCGAGATCTCCGATACCGAGGCGGCCGAGTTGTACGAGGTACGCGCGGGCCTGGACGAAATGGCGGGCCGCCGCCTCGCTCCCGTCATCACCGATGGAGAGCTCGCGGAACTGCGCGGCATGCTCGACCGGCTCGAGGCCAGCTCGAAGGAAGGCGAGCTGAACGATTACTTCTCGCTGAACATCGCCTTCCACGATCGCCTGGTGGAACTGGCCGGCAATGCCACCATGCTCGCGCTCTACCGCCAGGTCATCAATCGCATGCACCTGCTGCGCCGACGCGGTTTTTCGCTGACCGGCAGCTCGCAGGCCTCGCACGACGAGCACCGCAAGATTCTCGAAGCCCTCGCCTCGCGCGATCCCGACGCGGTCGCGCGCACCATGCGCGAGCACGTCGAGGCCGGTTATCGGCGCGCGAACTGCGCGGGCGCGGCCGGCGACGCGGCCCAGCCCGGCGCCGACCTGCTCAACAGCACCCCGGCCGGCAGCGGGCAGCCGCGCTAGGCCTCGCGCGGGGCGCCTGCCTTCGGTCAGGCGAGGTGCCCCGCGCATGACGCATCACGCATCACGGATCTTTCCGCAAGTCCTGACTGGAGCGAAACACCCGATGAACACGAGTCATCCGGAAGTAAAACTAAGCATTGCTGATCAACTCGGTGCGTGGATCGCCTCGATCGATGCTGCCCGTCTGCCCCCGAACGCCGTGGAAACGTCCCGGCTGCTGCTGCTCGACGTGGTGGGCCTGTGCATCGCCGGGCGCGGCGAGCCGTATATCGGCGCGACGCTGGCCGCCACCGATCGCGCGGGCGCCTGCACGGCGCTCGGCCACGCGGGCGGCCTGAGCGCCTTCGATGCCGCGCTCGTCAACGGCACCGCGGCGCATGGCGAGGATTACGACGACACCTTCGAAGGCGGCCCGGTTCATTCGGGCGCCGTGGTGGTGCCCGCCGTGCTCGCCGCCTGCGAGCGCGAGGGGCTGGACGGCGACGCCCTGCTGCGCGGCATCGCGGTCGGCGCGGAGCTGATGTGCCGGCTCTCGCTGGTCGCGCCGCGCGCGATCCACTCGGCGGGCTTTCATCCCACCGCCGTGATCGGCGCGCTGGCTGCAGCCGCCGGCGTGGCGGCCGCACTGCGGCTCGACGCGCGGGCCGCCACCTCGGCGCTCGGCATCGCCGGCAGCATGGCTTCGGGGATCATCGAATATCTCGCGGAAGGCACCTCCACCAAGCGCATGCACGCAGGCTGGGCGGCGCAATCGGGGATTCGCGCGGCCTTGATGGCGCGCGCCGGCTTCGACGGCCCGCGCACGGTGCTGGAAGGCACGCACGGCTTCTTCAAGGCCTTCGCGCCCTCGCGCACGCCCGATTTCGTGCCGGTGCTCGACCAGCTCGGCGAACGCTGGATCATGGAGACGATCGCCTTCAAGCCCTATGCCTGCGGGACCATGACGCAACCCTATATCGACTGCGCGATCGCGCTGGCCGAGCGCGGCGTGCAGGCCGCGCAGATCCGCGAAATCGTCTGCGATGTCGGCGAAGGCACGGTCCATCGGCTGTGGGAGGAACTGGCGGTGAAGCATCGCCCGCCCACCGCCTATGCCGCGAAATTCAGCACGCCGTTCTGCATGGCGGTGGGCTTCTTCGACCGCAAGGCCGGCTTCGAGCAGTTCACCGAAGCGCGCATTCGTGATGCCGCCGTGCTCGAGCTGGCCGGGAAGATCCGCTATCGGATCGATCCCGAGAACGAGTACCCGAAGAACTTCACGGGGCATCTGCGCGCCGTGCTGGCCGACGGCAGCGTCCACGAGATTCGCCAGCCGCACATGCGCGGCGGCGCCCGCGAACCGCTCTCGAAGGACGAGCTGGGCGCCAAGTTCCTCGACAACCTGCGCTACGGCGGCTGGGAAACCGAGCGCGCCGAGTTCGCTCGCGCCTGGTGCGAGGCTGCCTTCACCTACGCCGGGTTCGACAGTCTCTCGGCCTTCCGCCAGTAAACGCCAAACGCGCCGCCGTCCTCCGACCGCGGCGCGTTTTCCTTTATCGAGGCGATGGCCCGTTCGATGACGGGCCACCCTTGCCTACCCCTCCCCGCTGCATCACACCTCGCCGCTCAGGATGCATCGAGCTGCGGCGCGAGCCCGGCCGGCTGCTGCGCGCTGTCCCGGCTGCCACGCTCGCCGAGATAGGGACGATCGGGACGAATCCAGTTCGCGGCGATCGGCCCGAGCACCAGGAAGAAGATCGACAGCGCGAACACCGGCTCCCAGGAATGCAGCGCGTCGACCAGCCAGCCCACCAGCGGCGGCGACACCGAGGCGGCCAGCCCCAGGCCGGTATTCATGATGCTGCTGGAGGTCGCCGCGTGATTCGGCGCGAGATCCATCGCCACCGCCCACAGGGGCGCCGTCACCAGTTCCGACAGGAACAGCGCCGCGGCCAGCGAGAAGCCGGCCATGGTGGCCGAGGGATGCAGGAACATCGGGATGAAGAAGACGATCGGCGCGAGAAAGCCGATCGTGATCATGATCTGCCGCGAGCGCCGGATATTGCCGGTGCGCTTGAGCAGCAGGTCGCTCAGCGAGCCGCCCAGCGTGGTGCCCACCACCCCGCTCAGGAAGATGCCCGAGCTGAAGATCGCCGAGTGGCGGATGTTCAGGTGATAGGCCTGCGCGAAGAACGAGGGCATCCAGTTCAGGAAGAACCACAGGATCCAGCCATGGCAGAAGCTCACCACCGTGGCCGGCCACAGCGCGCGCAGCAGCGGCGACCAGCGCATCGGCACGCGCGTCTTGCCGAGCTTCGCGGGCAGGCGCGCGAGTTCCTCGGCGCTGATCGCGGGATGGTCGGCGGGGTTGTCGCGGTAGTACCAGACCCACAGCACCACCCAGGCCAGGCTGGCCAAGCCGAGTATCACGAAGGCGGCATGCCACGAGAAGGCGGCGATCAGGCCCGCCACCAGGATCGGCGTCGAGGCGTTGCCCAGGCGCGCGCAGGCATGCGTGACGCCCTGCGCGAAGCCGCGTTGATCGGGCTTCATCCAGCCGGTGAGCGCGCGCGCCGAGGCCGGCACGATCGGGCTCTCGCCGAGGCCCACCACGAAGCGCGCCAGCAGCAGCGTCGTGAAGCCCCCGGCGAGGCCGGTCAGCAAGGTACCGAGCCCCCACAGCACGCCGCAGATCGCCAGCATCTTGCGCGCGCCGAGCCGGTCGCCGATGAAGCCGCCGGGAATCATCGCCAGCGCGTAGGTGATCGCGAACGCGGAAAACACCAGCCCGAGCTGGGTATTGCTGAGGACCAGGTCGCGCCGGATCGCGAGCGCGGCGGTGGAAATATTGGTGCGGTCCACGTACATCAGGAAGGACATGATGCACAGCACGATCAAGACGCCATGGGTGGCGCTCAACCGTCTCGTGGGGCGAGAGGAAGCCATCGTCTGTCTCCATGCGCGCCGTTTCTGGAAGGCGCGTCGTTGGACTGCCTGTACCCGCGCCTGGCGCCTCGCCGCCGAGTGTTCCGTGTTCGCCTCGTCGACCTCGGGCCTTGCCTCGCGGGCCTGTCGTGCTGCGCATGTCGCCCTCGCTTCGCTGCCGGACGACCTGGACCTGCTCGCCTGCCTGCTGCCGCCCATGATGATGCAACGGCGGCAAGGCAGGCGAAAAAACGCTGCTTACTCGAGCACTTCGCCGTGCACGCCGGCCGCGAGCGTTTCCTTCTCCCAGCGCTTCATCGGCACCACTTCGGCCACCGGCCCGTTGGGCGAGCGGAACTTGACGGGCAGGTGCCCCGGCGCGGTGAGGATCTCGCCGCCATTGGCCTTGATCTGCTCGATGAAGGCCTCGAGGTCCTCCACTTCCATGCCGATGTGGTGGATGCAGGGCGCCGGGCCGGCGAAGTCCGCCTCGTCCGAGTTCGACGATTCGTAATGGATCAGGGTCAGGTCCATGTAGCCGTCGGTCATGTGATACGAAAGGTGGTCGCCGTTCTTGCCTTTGCGACGCACCGTGTTGACGTGCTTGTAACCGAACACGTTCTCGTAGAAGGCGCGTTCGCGCTCGACGTCCTCGACCTTGAACGCGATGTGCTTGATGAAATTCGGCATCGATGTCTCCTCTGGGTGGATGGCGCGCGAACCTGTCGTGCGATGAGGCCAGTCTAGGAGACTCGCATGCGAACGTCAATCGAATCATTCGAATGATTCGATATTCATTCGGCGCCCCGGGAAAACCCCGGGACAGCCCTCGCCCACCTCGAAACTCAGGCCTGATGGTCGATCACGATGCATTCGGACGCCGTCGCGCCGGCCGCCGCATCGATCGCCGCCGGCAACTCGGCCAGCGGAAAATCGATCGCGCGGATCGCGTCGGACGGCAGCAGCCCCGAGCCGATCAGCGTCAGCAAGCGCCGATAGGCATCGCGCGGATACATGAACTGGCCGAGGATCTCCCAGCCGTTCATCATCACCTCCGTGTACGGCAGGGGCAGCGGCACCGCCATGGTGCCCATCAGCACCAGGCGGCCGCCGAAGGCCAGGCTGCGCAGGCTGGCCAGCGTCAGGTTCGGATCGCGCGCATTGCCGACCATGTCGAAGCCGAGCTGGATGCCGGCGCCCTGCGCGGCGGCGCGCAAGGCGGCCACGTCGCCCGCCATCTCGCCGGTGGCGGCGACCGGCGTCACGCGAGCACCGGCTTCCCGCGCGAGGTGCTGCAGCTTGCTCGCGTCGCGACCGAAGGCGATCACGCGCGCCGCGCCCATCGCCAGCGCGAGCCGCACCGCGGCCGATCCGTAAGCGCCAGTCGCACCCGATATCAGCACCGTTTCGCCGGCCGCGAGCCGGCCCTTGAGCAGGCCGCCGTAAGGCACCGTGTAGCGCATGCTGGTGGCGAGCGCGCGGGCGTCCAGATCCGGCACCGCATCGGCCGGCGTCACGGCCGATGCGGGCAGCAGCGCGTATTCGGCCAGCGTGCCGTCTGGCCAGTCCTGCTGCATGCGCAAGCCCGCGTCGTTCACGGTCGTGACACCGAGCAGCATCTGCGCCGGATCGACGACGTTCTCCGGCGCGACCAGATGCGGCGAGATCACCACGCGCTGCCCCGCCTGCAGATGCCAGACCCCGGCGCCCACCGCGTGGATCGTGCCGACGCCGTTGCCGCCCGGCACGAAGGGCCGCGCCGGCGCCCGATAGACGGGCAGCCTGCCCTCGACGTAATCGCGCATGTAGGACATCAGCACCGAACACTGCATGCGCACCACCACGCTGCCGGGCCGCGCCTCGGGCACGGGACGATCGACGAGCGCGAGGGCGCCGCCGAGGCGATCGAGTTGCCAGGCTTTCATGGGTTTCTCCTTTTGATGGCTGAATGGACAGCCACCATGATCCCCGCCTCAATCGGTTGTTTGTATAATCCCCCGGTCGATATTCCTATTCATTCGTACATTCATGGATGCCTTGTCGGAAGTGCTGTCGATGCTGCGCGTCTCCAGTGCGCTGTCCTCGCGTTTCGAGGGACGCGGCGCCTGGGCCTTTCATTTCCCTGCTTACCAGCACGTGAAATTCGGCTCGGTTCTGCAGGGCAGCCTTCATCTGTGGATGGTCGGCGAGACGCGGCGCTACCGCATGGAGGAAGGCGATTTCTACCTGCTGACCGACGGCGCGAGCTTCTGCGCGGCCAGCGACCCGAGCCGCGAGACCCTCGACGGCCCGCTCCACTATCGCGCCGCGCGCGGCCCCGATGGCGTGGTGCGCTGGCAAGGCCCGGGCGAGCTGCCGCTGGTCAGCCTCGCGAGCGGGCGTTTCACCTTCGAGAACGAACTGTCGGCGCTGCTGCTCGCGCACCTGCCGCCGCTGATCCATCTGCGCGCGGCCGACGTAGCCTCGCACGCGCTCGGCCACGTGCTCGCGCTGATGCGCGCCGAAACGGAGGGAGAAATGCCGGGCTCGGATGTCGCCAAGGGCAGCCTGGCCACCCTGGTGCTGGTGCACGCGCTGCGCACCTACCTGGCCACCAGCGAGGCGCCGGCCGGCTGGCTCGGCGCGCTGGCCGACGCGCGCATCGGCCGCGCGCTGTCGCGCATGCACGCGGCGCCCGGCGAGCGCTGGACCGTCGACACGCTGGCCGGCGAGGTGGGCATGTCGCGCACCGCCTTCGCGCAACGGTTCCGCCAGCGCGTGGGCAGCGCGCCGCTCGAATACCTGCAGGCCTGGCGGATGTCGCTGGCGATGACGGCGCTGGCCGACACCGACGAACCGCTCGCGCGGATCGCCGAGCGCGTCGGTTATCTGTCGGATACGGCCTTCAGCATCGCGTTCAAGCGCAGCACGGGGGAAAGCCCGGGGCGTTATCGCAGCGCGCGACGCGGGCAGGAGGGGGCGCGGGCTGCTTGAGCGTCATTCACGCCGGGCCCGCCTCCTCCACCTCCCCGCGCGCATACCGCCCCGGCGACATCCCGGCCAGCCGCGTGAAGGCCGCCCCGAACGCGCTGACCGAGCCATAACCGCTACGCTCGGCGATCTCGGCCATCGACAGCTCCCCCTGCCGCAACCACTGCTTGGCCAGCGCCATGCGCCAGGCCTGCAGGTATTCCATCGGCGCCATGCCGATCTCGCGGCTGAAGCGCTCGAAGAAGGCCGAACGCGACATGGCCGCCTCGCGCGCCAGCTCGGCCACGCTCCAGCGCGAGGCCGGCCGCTCGTGCAGGCGCCGCAGCGCGGCGGCCAGCTTCGGATCGCCGAGCCCGCGCACCAGCCCCGGCGAGGCGGCCGTGCCCGAGGTCGAGCGCAGCGCCTCGATCAGCAGCACCTCCAGCAGCCGCTCCAGCACGATCTCGCGCGCGGGCCGCTCGGCGCGCGACTCGTCGCCGATCATCTGCACCAGGGTCGAGAGCCGGCGCTCGCCGCGCACGCAGATCCATCGCGGCAGCAGGGACACCAGCAGCGCCGCGTCGGGCGAGCCGAACAGGCACACGCCCACCAGCATCCGCACATCCACCGCGCCGTCCGGATCGCCCACGCGCGCGCCGCCCGGCATCGGCACGATCGGCGTGGTGATGGGCTCGCCCTCGCGCGGCGGCTCGCGATCGAGGCTCGAGGTGGCGAAACCGCGCGCGGCGGGAATCATGGCGAAATCGCCTTCCTCCAGCGTGATCGTCTCGTCCTGGCCGGGGCCGTCCACGCGCAGCCGGCAGCGCCCTTCCAGCACCACGAAATACACCGGGCGCCCCGTCTCGGCGCGGCGCACCGCCCAGGGCGCCGAGGCGATCACCTGCTTGGAGAAGGCCGCGCGAGGCTGCAGCAAGGACACGACTTCGGCGAGCGGGTCGACAGACATTCCGGACGATCTCTACAAATTCATGGATTCGGAAGTATAGTTCGTCCGCGAATTGACGCCTATCGTGGAGGGCATCCCAACCCACTGGAGTTCACGATGTCCCAAGCTTCCACCGTTCTCGTCACCGGCTGCTCGTCGGGCTTCGGCCTCGACATCGCGCGCCATTTCCTCGCGCAGGGCTGGCGCGTGGTGGCCACCATGCGCACCCCGCGCGAGGACCTGCTGCCCGCCTCCGAGCGGCTGCGCGTGCTGCCGCTCGACATCACCGACGCGGACAGCATCGCGCGCTGCCTCGCGGCGGCCGGCCCGATCGACGCGCTCGTCAACAATGCCGGCGTGGGCCTGCTCGCGCCGCTCGAAGGCACCGATCCGGCCAGCGTGCGCGAGGTGTTCGAGACCAATGTGCTCGGCACCATCGCGATGACGCAGGCGGTGCTGCCGCAGTTTCGCGAGCGGCGCGCCGGCGTGATCGTCAATGTCACCTCGAGCGTGACCGTGCGCCCCCTGCCGCTGCTGGCCGTTTATACAGGCAGCAAGGCGGCCGTGAACGCCTTCACCGAATCGCTGGCGCTGGAGCTGGCGCCCTTCGAGGTGCGCGTGCGCCTGGTACTGCCCGGGCGCGCGCCCACCACGCGCTTCGGCGACAACGCGCGCCGCCTGATGGGCGACGACGTGCCGGCGCCGTATGCCGCGTTTCGCGATCGCGTGTTCGCCTCGGTGCGCGACACCAGCACGCCGACCACGCAGTCGAGCGACGTGGCCGAGGCGGTCTGGCGGGCGGTGACCGATCCGGCCGCGCCGATGCGGATCCCCGCCGGCGCCGATGCGGTGGCGGTGGCGGCGGCAGCCGCGGCCGGCCACTGAAGCTCGCTCTCGGCAGCCGCGCCGTCCTGGAAGGGCCGGCGCGGCGGCCCGCACATCCTCTCCCCGCCGGCTTGCTGCCCAGCGCGAGCCTCAGATCGCGAACCTCAGGCCCGTCATCCGCTCGCTCAGCGTCCACAGCCTGCCCGCCTCGGCCTCGTCGATCGCCCAGGGCAGCACCCCGTCGAGCGGCTGGTGATCGGCCGGCACCGCCCGCGCCACCTCGTTGTTCTCGCAATACACGCCGCCGATGCCGTCGAGCGCCGGGCTGGTCGCGCACCAGACGGTGGTCGAGGCGCCCTGCTCCGGCGTCTTGTACAGGGCGCGCTGCGATGCGGGGATCTGCCCGTGTTCGTCGCGAAAGCCCGCGCGCTGCAACTCCTCGATCGTCAGCGAGCGCTGCAGGTTGGTCTCGATCCGCCCCGGATGCACGGCGAAGGCGCGCACGCCATGCGCCCTGACCAGCCGGTCGAGTTCGACCGTAAACAGCACGTTGGCCGTCTTCGATTGGCCGTAGGCGACCCACTTGTCGTAGTCGCGCCGCTCGAAATTCGGATCGTCGAAATCGAAGCGCGCGCGGCGATGCGCGCCCGAGGACAGGTTGACGACCCGCGCCTTGCCCGAGCGCGCAAGCGCCGGCCACAGACGCGCGGTCAACTGGAACGGGCCGAGATGGTTCGCCGCGAGCTGGCCTTCGTAGCCGCGCGCGTCGCGCTGCAAGGGCGTGGCCATGATGCCGGCGTTGTTGACCAGGCGATGCAGCGCGCGATCGCTGGCCAGGAACTGCGCGGCGAAGGCGTCGATCGAGGCCGGATCGAGCAGGTCGAGCCGGGCCACCTCGGTACGCGGCACCTCGTGCAACACCTCGCGCGCCTTGGCCGGATCGCGGGCCGGCACGATCACCGTGGCGCCGGCGCCGGCCAGCGCGCGCGTGGTCTCCAGGCCGATGCCCGAATGGCCGCCCGTCACGATCGCGGTGCTGCCGCTCAGGTCGATGCCGGCGATCACCTCGCGCGCGGCGTGGTTCGCATCGAAGCCGGAATCGATCGGGGTCTGCTGGGATGACATGGGCATTTCTCCTGTGTGCTGGCGGAGCCGGTCGACATGGCCGGCTCGCTCGGGAGATGGTCGAGCATCGCGCCCGCCTTGCCCATCATCGATCGGCCGCAATTCCTCGTCGCGCGTACAGGCTGCGCACCGATTCATCCAGCGCGCGGGCACCGCCGGCAAGCGGCTCCGGATTTCCGTAGAATCCATCGGCATCGTCGATCGATCGAGGCATGGCCATCGCGCACGGTCGCGCCCCGGTCGTGCCCTTCACCGCCCGAGGCCCGCATGGATTTCCGTCATCTCGAATGCTTCTTCGTGCTTGCCCAGGAGCTGCATTTCGGCCGCGCGGCCGAGCGCCTGCACGTAGGCCAGTCATCCGTATCGGAATCGATCCGCGCGCTGGAAAAAACCGTCGGCGCGCCGCTGTTCGATCGCACCAGCCGCCGCGTGGCGCTCACGCCGCTCGGCCAGGCATTGCGCGAAGGCGCCGAGGCCGCCTACATGTCGCTCAAGACCACCCTCGCCGATTGCCGGCGCACGGCGGCCGGCGAGGCGCGCAAGCTGCGCTTCGGCTTCCTGGGCGGCGGCCTCTACGAGCTGCACCGCCCGCTGGTCGCCGAATTCGGCGGCTGCTTTCCCGGCATCGAGCTCGAATTCGTCGAGCTGTCCTTCCTCGATCATTTCCTGGCCGTGGTGCGCGGCGAGGTGGACGTGGCGATCTGCCGGCTGCCGCTCGGCGCGCCGGGCCTGATGCACGGCCCGGTGCTGATGGAGGATCGGCGCATGCTGTGCGTGCCGAACGATCATCCGCTGGCCCGGCGCGAGCGCGTGTCGGGCGAGGCGCTGGCCGGCGAACCGCTGGTGCGGATGGTGCCCGGCGTGGCCAGCGAGGAATGGCTCGATTTCCACCTGCCGCGCTTCACGCCGCAAGGCGCGCCGATCGGCGACGGCCCGGTGATCCGCACGCTGCGCGAGGCGATGGCAGCGGTCGCCGCGCACCAGGGCCTGATGATGCTGACGCGCCGGGCCGCCTGCTATTACGCCACGCCCGGCATCAGCTTCGCCGAGATCGACCTGCCGCCGATCGCCTCGGCCCTGGTCTGGCGCCGCGACGACCACCGCCCGCTGATCGGCGAGCTCAACGCGCTGCTGCTGCGCCTGGCGCGCACCTACTGCACGCTGCCGAAACCGCGCGATTGACGCCGCGACGGACGTCGCGCATCGATGCGCCGATCGATCGGATTTCCAGATCGATCGACGGCATTTTCCCCGTTGTTCTTTGCGGATCGAACGCGGACACTGGCGGATCCGATGCTGCCCATGGATACACGCCGACATGACCCAGGTACCGACCTCCGCACTCGAACTCCGCTCGCTGATCACCTCGCAGGGCCAGTTGCGCCTCTGGCTCGAAACGGCGCCCGTGCCGGCGCCGGCCGACGACGAAATCCTGGTGCGCATCGAGGCCGCGCCCGTCAATCCCTCCGACATCCTCGGCCTGCTCGGGCCGGCCGATATCGCCACCCTGGCCCGCGATGCGGCCGCGCAGCCACCCGTCACCACCGCCGACGTGCCGGCCGAACTGCTGGCCTCGGCGGCCGCGCGCCACGACCTGCCGCTCAGCCTCGGCAACGAGGGCGCCGGCACCGTGGTGGCCGCGGGCAACCAGGCGCGCCACCTGCTCGGCCGCGCGGTGGCGCTGCGCAGCCCGCTCGGCGCCTACACGCAATACCGCGCGGTGAGCGCCGCCGAGGTGCTGGTGCTGCCCGAAGGCACGGCGCCCGAAGCGGGCGCCTCGGCGCTGATCAATCCGATGACGGCGCTGTCGATGCTGGAGACGATGCGCGTGGAAGGCCACACCGCGCTGATCCACACGGCGGCCGCCTCGAATCTCGGCCAGATGCTGGTGAAGATCTGCGCGGCCGACGGCGTGCCGCTGGTCAACGTGGTGCGCAACGCCTCGCAGGTGGCCCTGCTGCGCGAACTCGGCGCGCAATACGTTCTCGACAGCAGCGCCGCCGATTTCGATAGCGCGCTGGTCGAGGCGATCGAGGCCACCGGCGCGACGCTGGCGTTCGACGCGATCGGCGGCGGCGACATGGCCGAGCGCCTGCTCACGGCGATGGGCGTGGTCACCACGCGCCGCATGACGCGCTACGACCGCTACGGCTCGTCGACGCATCGGCAGGTCTATCTCTACGGCACGCTCGATCCGAGCCCGACGATTCTGACCCGGCGCTCGGGCCTGGCCTGGGGCGTGGGCGGCTGGCTGCTGACCTGGCGCCTGCGCCAGTTCGGCGAGGCCACGGCGGCGCGCATGCGCGAACGGATCGTCGCCGAGCTGGAGACCACCTTCGCCAGCCGCTACGGCGAGCGGATCGCGCTGGCGCAACTGGTCGAGCCCGAGACGATCCGGCGCTACACCCGGCGCGCGACCGGCGAGAAATTCCTGGTGGCGCCGAACCTCGGCGCCTGAGCCTGGACGAACGAGCCGGCGGCGACACGCGCCGGCTCGCCGTGCTTCACTGCTCGATCTGTCGGTTCCAGCGCGAATCCCATTGCGCGCGACGCGCGTTGATCGCATCCCAATCCACCACCGTGACCTTCTTCACGAGCTGGTCCAGGTCGCCGAGGTTCTTCTGCATGTCGGCGGGCATGGTCGCCTGGCGGTTGGTCGGGATCTGCTTGCCGGCCACCGCGGCCTTGGTCTGCGCCGGCGCCGACAGCAGGAACTGCGCGAGCTTCTGCGCCAGTTGCGGATCGGGATTGTTCTTCACCACGCAGACGTCCACCAGCAGCAGCACCGCGCCCTCCTTGGGCGAGGCATAGGCCACCGGCAGCCCCTTGTCCTTCAGGTCGCCCACGGCGGTGGGCGTGAGCGGGAAGATCGCCGCCTCGCCGGTCTGCACCATCTCCGAGAGCTTGGCCGAGTTCGGGATGTACTCGACCACGTTCGGTCCCACCGTGCTGGCCCACTTCGTGAAGCCGGGCTCGACATTGGTCTCGCTGCCGCCGAGGATGCGGTTGATGGCCAGGAAGCCGTGCAGGCCGAAGGTGCTGCTCGAGGCCGACTGGAACACCACCTTGCCCTTGTATTTCGGATCGGCGAAATCCATCCAGGAAGTCGGCGGCGCCCAGCCCTTGGCGGCGAACAGCTTGGTGTTGTAGCCGATCCCCGTCATGCCGAGCTGCACGCCCGCGCCGATATCGCCCTTCATGCGCGCGAACGGATAGAGCTCCTTGAGCACCGGCGCGTCGTCGAGCTTCTCGCACACGCCCAGGCTCACCGCGCGCGCCATCACGCCGTCGTCGAGGAACACCACGTGCATCTGCGGGTTGCTGCGATTGGCCAGCAGCTTGGCCAGCACGTCCGACGAGGTGCCCGGCACCACCACCACGTGCACGTTGTTGGCCTTCTCGAAATCGGGCAGCACCTGGCTGGTGTAGGCCTTCTCCATCGGCCCGCCGTTCATGCCGATATAAATGGTCTTGGTCTGCGACCAGGCGGGCGAGGCAAGGCCGACGGCGAACAGCGCCGCGAGCGAAACGAGTGTGCGTGACAGTTTCATCGTGGATCTTCCTTGTGGCTTTCCGGGGTATTGGACTGGGGATGGGAATCGATATCGATGCGAGGCCGTGCTCAGGCGGAAGCCCGCGCCGATGCGGCGGCGGGGGAATCAGGCGAACCCGACGAAGCAAGCGAGCCGCCGGAACTCGGCGACGCGACCGCTTGCGTGGATCCGGCCTGCGCGGCGGCGAAGCGCGCGATCGAGAACGCCTCGATCGGCGTCTCGGTCTCGCCGCGCAGCACCAGGTCGGCCAGCACCTCGCCCACGCCCGGCGCGAGCAGGAAACCGCCGCCCGAGAAGCCGAAGGCGTGCAGCAGTTGCGGCGTGGTCCCGCTCGGCCCGATCACGGGATGGTTGTCGGGCGTCTCGCCCTCCACACCGCTCCAGGTGCGGATCAGCAGCGCCTCGCGCAGCGCCGGCAGCAGCGCGCAGGCATCGCGCATCACCGCGCGCGTGGTTTCGGTCGAGGGCTGGGCGTATTCGCCGTCGCCATGGCCGCGCCCGCCGCCGATCACGCAGTTGCCGCGCGCCACCTGCCGCGCATAGATGCCGCCGCCGACCACCCCGAGGTTGTGCTCGATGAAGGGCGGCAAGGGTTCGGTGACCCACATGTTCGGGTAGATCGAGCGCAGCGGCACCGCCTCGCCGAAGCGGCCGGCCAGCGTATTGCCCCAGGCGCCGGCCGAGTTGATCAGCCAGTCGGCGCTGAAGCGAAGCTCGCCGGCGCGCAGCTGGTAACGCCGGCCGTCGTACTCGATCTCGCTAAGCTCGGTCTGCTCGAACACCTGCGCGCCCTCGCGCCGGGCGGCCGCCGCGAAGGCCGGCGAGACCAGCCGCGGATTGGCATGGCCGTCGCTCTCGCACAGCGCGCCGCCGATCGCCGCCGCGCCGAGCCAGGGATAACGGCGGCGGAACGCCTCGCCGGAGATCAGCGTCGAGCTGGCGCCGTGGCCGCGCGCCATCGCCGCCCAGGCTTCGAGCACCTCCATGTCGCTGTCGCGCCGCGCGAGCCGCAGGTGCCCCGACACGACGAACTCGCCGTCGCAGCCGATCAGCTGGGGCAGCCGGTTCCAGATCCGCCGCGCGCGCATCGCCAGCGGCAGTTGCACCTCGGGCCGGCCGTGGGTGCGCACGCCGCCGTAGTTCACGCCGCTGGCCTGGGCGCCGCACCAGCGCCGCTCGAACAGGGCGACGTCCACGCCCTGCCGCGCCAGCGCCAGCGCCGCCGAAGCCCCCACCAGCCCGCCGCCGACGATCGCCACCGTCACATGCCGGATCTCACTCATCATGGGCCTCCTCCTCGAGCACGCTGACGCCGTCCTCGAACAGCATCGGCGAGATCGGGATCGGCTTGATCGGCGCCTGCCCGCGCGGGCGGCCCACCTGGTCGAGGGCGCGCCCGGTTTCCGCGGCCAGCAGCGCCATCGCGGCCTCGCCGCACATGCGGCCCTGGCAGCGGCCCATGCCGATCCGCGTCAGCGCCTTGAGGCGGTTGACCTCGCTCGCCATACCGGAGCGGATGCAGCCGCGCAACTGGCCCGCCGTCACCGCCTCGCAGCGACACACGATCATGTCGTCGGGCCAGTGCCGGGCCGCCTCGGTCGGCGGCGGCGCGAAGGCCTGTTCGATGCCGGCGCGGAACACGCCGATGCGCGCCAGGCGCTGCTCGATCGCGGCCGCGCCGGGGCCCGCGTCGTCGCGCCCGGCCTTCAGGCCGAGATCCTCCAGCAGCGCCAGCGCGGCGCGCCGGCCGGCCAGCTCGGCCGCATCGGCACCGGCGATGCCGGCACCGTCGCCGGCCAGGTAGACGCCCGGCACCGAACTGCGCCCGGCCGCGTCGCGCTCCGGCAGCCAGCAGCGGTTCAGCGTGTCGAAGCGGAAGCGGCAGCCGGCCAGGTCGGCCAGCTGCGTTTCGGGGCGCAGGCCGAAACCGAGGCCGAGCGCATCGCAATCGATCCGATGCTGGGCGCCGTCGGCCGAGCGCCAGCGCACCGCCTGCACCGCCGGCCCGCCGTCGACGCCGTCCAGCGTCACGCCGCGCTCGACGCGCACGCCGTGCGAGCGCAGCCAGCCGAGGTAATAGAGGCCCTTGGCGAAGGTGCCCGGCTGCCGCAGCAGCTTGGGCGTGGCCGCCACCTGCCGCGCGTAGGGGCTGGTATCGAGCACCGCGGCCACCTCGGCGCCGGCCCGCGCGTATTGATAGGCGACCAGGTAGAGCAAGGGCCCGGTGCCCGCGAACACGGTGCGCCGGCCGATCGCGCAGCCCTGCGCCTTCAGCGCGACCTGGGCGCCGCCGAGCGTGTAGACGCCGGGCCGGGTCCAGCCCGGCACCGGCATCACGCGATCGGTCGCGCCGCTGGCGATGATCAGGTGGCTCCAGCGCAGGCGCGCCTCGCGCCCCGCGCGCAGCACGTCGAGCGCGCCCGGCTCGCAGGACCAGACCAGCGTGTCGGGCCGGTAGTCGAGCCCTGGCAGCAGCTCGGCCATGCAGCGGTGCAGCGCATCGGCCTTGCCCGCCTCGAAGCCGTACAAGGTCGATTTCTCGCGCACGAAACCGGCGCCTTCGGGCGGCTGCCGGTAGATCTGGCCGCCCCAGCGCGCGTTCTCGTCGATCACCATCGGCCGCAGCCCGGCTGCGACCAAGGTCTGCGCGGCGCGGATCCCCGCCGGCCCGGCGCCGACGATCACCACGCGCGCGCCGTCCTCGTCCCCTTGGACATCGACGGCGGCCGTGCTCGTCTCGCTCATTGCCCGCCTCCCGCGTTCGTGCCGCAAGCCGTCGCGCTGGCCTGGCAAGGCTTGCCCGTCACCACCCGCATCCCCTCGCGCACGAGCGTCGAGCAGGCGCGCAGCCGCGCGCCGCCCTCGTCGCGCACCCAGCAATCCTGGCAGGCGCCGATCAGGCAGAAACCCGCGCGCGGGCCGTCGCCGAACTCGCTGACGCGCAGGTGCCGTTGCTGCGTGAGGATCGCGGTCAGCAGCGTGTCGCCGGCCAGCGCCTCGACCGCGACGCCGTCGAGCACGAAGGACAGGCTGGCGCGCCGGGTCTCGGCGACGCGGATCAGTTGCGGCGGGGAAAGCGGAAAACGATGGGTCATCGAAATCGGGCGCGAGGCGCGGTGGGCATGAAGTTGGACAAGACGACGAACGGGCGGCGAAGGCTCGCGTCAGTGCTGACCGATCAGGATCCGGTTCAGGCCGTAGACGCGATCGAGGATCAGCATCGCGCCGGCCGTGATCGCGATCACCAGGGTCGAGACCGAGGCCATCATCGGATCGATCGATTCGGTGGCGTACATGTACATGCGCACCGGCAGCGTGACGGTCTGCGGCGAGGTGACGAAGATCGACATGGTCAGCTCGTCGAAGCTGTTGATGAAGGCCAGCAGCCAGCCGCCGGTGATGCCGGGCACGATCATCGGCAGCGTGATGCGGCGGAAGGTGGTCCACACGCTCGCGCCGAGCGAGGCGGCGGCGTGCTCGACGCTGCGGTCGAGCCCCGCCACCGAGGCCAGCACCAGGCGCATCACGAAGGGCGTGACGATGATCATGTGCGCCACCACCAGCCAGGCGAACGAGCCGGTCGCGCCGATCAGCGCGAAGAAGCGCAGCAGCGCGATGCCCAGCACCAGGCCCGGGATCACCAGCGGCGAGAGCAGCAGCGCGTTGAGGAACTCCCGGCCGGGAAAGCGCGCGCGGCCGATCGCCAGGCCCGCCGGCAGCGCGATCACCAGCGAGAAGCTGGCCGACAGCACCGCCAGCTTCAGGCTGTTGGCGAAGGCCGAGATGAAGTCGGGATAGTCGAGGATCGCGCGGAACCAGCGCAGCGACACGCCGTGCGTGGGCAGCGTGAGGGTTTCGTCGGGCGTGAACGCGACCAGCACCACGATCGCCAGCGGCGCGAGCATGAACAGGATCACGAGCGTGTGGAAAGCGAGGGCGAGCGGGCCGTTTTTGCGCATGACGAGGTGGCGGGCTGGAGGTTCGTGGGCGGCTGGGATCGTGGCGAATGGCAGCGAATGGCAGCGAGTGGCGGCTGAGGCCGGCCTCAGCCGAGGCTGCGCGTGTAGCGCCGTTCGAGCACGCGGTAGTAGGTGAGCATCACGACCAGGTTGGCGACCAGCAGCAGGATCGCGATGGCGGCGCCGAGCGGCCAGTTCATCGAACTCAGGAACTGGTCATAGACGGCGGTGGCGGCCACCTTGAGCCGGCGCCCGCCCAGCAGGCCCGGAATCGCGAAGGCGCTGGCCGACAGGCCGAACACCATCAGGCTGCCCGACAGGATGCCCGGCATCAGTTGCGGCAGGACGATGCGGCGCAGCACCGTGGCCGGCGAGGCCATCAGCGACAGCGCGGCGTTCTCGGTCTGCGGATCGAGCCGCTGCAGGGTGGTCCAGACGGGGATCACCATGAACGGCAGCATCACGTGGACCAGCGCGATCACGATGGCGAAGGTGGTGTATTCGAGCTTGAACGGGCCCAGCCCGAACAGGCCGAACAACTGGTTCACCAGGCCGTTGGTGTTGAGCAGCATGCTCCAGCCGAAGGCGCGCACCACCACCGAGACCAGCAGCGGCGCGAGGATCACCAGCAGGAAGGACGAGCGCCACGGATCGCGCATGCGCGAGAGGATGTAGGCCTCGGGCGTGCCGATCACGATGCACAGCAGGGTGGTCAGCGCGGCGATGCCGAAGGTGCGCAGGAAGATGGTGTGGAAGTACGACTCGCTCAGCACCTCGAGGTAGTAATGCGAGTCGAAGGCGGCGATCGGGCCGACCGAGGGATCGAAGCGATAGAACGACAGCGCCAGCGTCATGGCCAGCGGCACCAGCACCAGCGCACTGAACAGCAGCGCGGCCGGCGCGCTCATCAGCCACAAGGGCAGCCAGGCGCGCCAGCGTGGGCGCGAAGCCGGCCGCGGCGCGCCGCCGGTGTCGCGCGCTTCTTCGCCGGCTTTGCCGCCCGCCGCTTTCAGGACCTCATCCACGGGCGGCCTCCCGCGGCATCACGCGCATCGCCTCGCTGCGCCAGTCGATCCCGACCGGCGCGCCCTCCACCAGCGGCTCGCTGCCCTCGTTCTGGCAGCAGGCCAGCATCTCGCCGGCCTCGCTGTCGAGCCGGTACAGCCACTGGCTGCCGAGGAAGAAACGGCTGGTCACGCGGCCGGCCAGGCGCCCGGTGCCGGGCGCGCCGAGCGTGAGCTTCTCGGGGCGGATGCAGAGCGTGACCGCGTCGCCCGCGCGCAGCGTCTGCATGTCGAGCTGGCCGGCCGCGCCCGCCTCGTGCAGCCGGGCGCCGAGATCGACCTGGATGCGCCCGCCTTCGAGCGTCACCACCTTGCCGTCGAGCAGGTTGGTCTTGCCGATGAACTGCGAGACGAAGCTGCTGCCCGGATGTTCGTAGGCGCGATACGGCGTGTCCACCTGGGTGATGCGGCCGGCCTCCATCACCACCACGCGATCGCTGATCGACAGCGCCTCGGCCTGGTCGTGCGTGACCATCACGGTGGTGGTGCCGAGCTTGCGCTGGATCTCGCGCAGCTCGAACTGCATCTCCTCGCGCAGCTTGGCGTCGAGGTTCGACATCGGCTCGTCGAGCAGCAGCACCGGCGGCGCGATCACCACCGCGCGTGCGATCGCAACGCGCTGACGCTGGCCGCCCGACAGCTCGCGAGGAAAGCGCTGCGCATAGGCGTCGAGCCGCACCAGCGAGAGCGCCTCGCCGACGCGCCGGGCGCGCTCGGCCTTGCCCACGCCGCGCATCTCCAGCCCGAAGCCGACGTTCTGCTCCACGCTCATGTGCGGGAACAGCGCGTAGCTCTGGAACACGATGCCCAGGCCGCGCTTGTTGGGCGCCATGCGCGTGATATCGCGGCCGTCCAGCGTGATGCTGCCGCGCGTGGCCTCCACGAAGCCCGCGATCATCTGCAGCGTGGTGGTCTTGCCGCAGCCCGAGGGACCGAGCAGCGAGACGAACTCGCCCTTCTCGACCGACAGGTCGATGCCGGTGACGGCGTGCAGGTCACCGAAGGATTTCGAAACATCCGTCAACGTGAGGAACGTCATGCTGTGGCCTTCCTGTTTCCGATGCGCCGACTCTATCTGGCCAAATTTTTCGACGTCAACGCGGAATTCCGGAGAGCGACATTAATTTTTCAGTTATTCCGTTGAATAGAATCTCAGGCATCAATTGAGTCGATCTCGTTTCGCCCACCGGATTCAGGGACTTCCCTGATAGTGCAGAGGGATGCGCGCCGGAGCGCGGCGCGGTAGAGTCGAGGGCGTCCCGGCGCGGCCGGGCCAAGATTCCGTTGAATGGAATACCGAGAGGAAAAGTGGCGGGTAAAAAACAGGAAAACGGAATGTCCGGCGAGCAGCCCGGCGACAACCCTTGCGGCCCCGGCGTGCTGCAGCGCTCCTTCGCGCTGATCCGCGCGCTGGGCGAGAACCAGGCCGAGGGCAGCCGCGTGACGATGCTGGCCAAGGCGGTCGGGCTGACCCAGGCGACCGTGCATCGGCTGCTGCAGGGGCTGATCGCCGAGCAGGTGGTCGAGCAAGACGAGCGCACCAAGCGCTACCGGCTCAGCGTGGCCTTCTTCGCGATGGCGGCCCAGGCGGGCAATCCCAACGGCATGCGCACGCTGTGCCGCCCGGCGCTGCTGCGGCTGTGCGCGAGCCTGGGCGACACCATCTTCCTGATGGTGAAAAGCAGCTTCGACGCGGTCTGCCTCGACATCTGCGAGGGGCCGTTCCCGATCCGCTCCTTCACCGGCAATATCGGCGGGCGCGTGGCGCTGGGTGTCGGCCAGGGCAGCCTGGCGATCCTGGCCTTCCAGCCCGAGGACGAGCGCGAGGAGATCATCCGTTTCAACGTGCCGCGCATGCGCGGCCAGGGCGTGCTCGACGAGGTCTACCTGCGCACCGAGATCGACCGCGTGCGCGCGCTCGGTTATGCCGGCCGCAACAGCGGCGTGCTGGAGGACATGGCCGGGGTGGCGGTGCCGATCCTCGATCGCAACCAGGTGGCGGTGGCGGCGCTGAGCGTGGGCACGCTGTCGACGCGGCTCACCGAGGAGCGCCTGCCGACCGTGGTGCAGCTGCTCAAGCGGCAGGCCGAGCTGATCGGGCCGCAGATGAACCCGTTCGACGCGGCGATGCGCGATCCGATCCAGGGCCTGACGCCCGTGTATTCGACGCGCGTATCCGGCGCGGTGTGAGGCCCGGCGCGAACGCGCGCGACGAAGCGGCGGGCGGCCCGTTCAGCGCGTCGCGACGCGCTTGCGGCCCTGGCGCAGGATGGTATTCAGCGGCGTCGAGATGTGCCGGTAGACGACATGCGCCACCACCGCCGCGACGGCGAGATAGAGCACCAGCCAGACCGGCTTCCAGGCCGCGATGATGTTCTCGCGCGTCAGGTACTCGCGCAGCAGGCCCAGCACGACGATATGGAACAGGTAGAGCTCGTAGCTGCGTTCGCCGAAGAAAGCGATGAACGGGCGCAGGCCGGTACGTGACACGGCGGGCGGCGAAACCGGCTCGCGATTCGCGATGCCGTGCAACAGCGCGCCGGTGCCCAGCGCGACCACCGACACGCTCCACACCACGTTGCGCATGATCGGCCCGGCCAGCCAGGTGGCCGCGATCGCGAACCCGGCGCCCCAGGCGAGCGCACGGAACGCCTCGCGCGAGATCGGCCGCGCCGGCAGCAGCGCCACGCCGCAGCCGATCGCGATCGCATCGAAGCACGAGAGATAGCCATAGAGCGCGACGATCTCGTCGTTCGCATGCAGGTAGCGCCAGGCCGGCGCGAGCAGCACCGGCACCGCGAGCAGCGGCAGGATCAGGCGACGCCGTTTCAGCAGCAGGCACAGCAGCGGAAACGCCAGGTAGAACACTTCCTCCACCGACAGCGACCAGAGGATGTTCATGCTGTAGTTGAAGTAACCGACGCGCGCCATCAGCAGGTTGTGCCAGAACGTCAGCACCGACAGCACGGCGAGCGGCATGCTCGCGGTATCGGGCTTGTTGACGAAGGAGCGCAGCCCGAGCGCGCCGAGCACCACGATGATCGCCAGCAGCAACAGCAGGCAGGGCAGGATGCGCGCCGCGCGGATCCGGTAGAAGGCGGCGGGACGGATCGCGCCGAGCGAACCGAAACGGCGCAGCGAGGTGGCGGTGATCAGGTAGCCCGACACGACGAAGAACATCGTCACGCCGTAGTTGCCGTTGCGGGACACGGCGCGGATCGCGGTCGACAGCCAGGGCAGCTCGACGGGCAGCACGTCGAGCCGGTAAGTCAGGTGGAAATGCAGCAACAGCACCGCCAGGATGGCAATGCCGCGCAGCAGGTCGACGCCTGCGCTGCGGCGCGATGAATCCAAGGAACCTCCGGGAAAGACGGGGCCCGGGCCGCCGGCGGCACGCGGTGCCGCGCGGGTCCGCCCGCGCCGGAGCGCCGATTGTCGCGGATTTGCCCGCGCCCGGCCAGCGTTCGCGCGCGGCCGCGGGCTTGACGCTGGCCGGCGGGCCATCGAAGATGCTGCCTTTCGCTCCTGCCCCCGCCTTCCCGCGCAAGGCGCGCCGCCCTCGCCCGCTCCCGATGACACCCCGACTCGCCCTGTTCGATTTCGACGGCACGCTTGCCGATTCCTATCCGCTGTTCGCCGATGCGCTGAACGAGCTGGCCGCGCGCCACGGCTTCCGGCACACCGATGCCGATGCGCAGCAGCGCTTGCGTGGCCTGAGCGCCACCGAGGTGCTGCGCGAGCTGGCCTTGCCGCTGTGGAAGGTGCCGGCCGTGCTCGGCGACGCGCGCAAGCTGATGCGCGAGCGGATCGACGAGGTGGCGCCGTTCGCGGGCATCGTCGAGACGCTGCACGCGCTGATCGATCGCGGCGTGGCGGTGGCCGTCGCCACCTCGAATTCGCCCGAGAACGTGCGCGCCGTGCTCGGCGACAACCTGATCGCGCGTTTCGCGGCCATCGAATGCAGCTCGTCGCTGTTCGGCAAGTCGCATCGCCTGCGCGGCATTCTTCGCAAGACCGGCATACCCGCCGAGCAGGCGATCTATGTCGGCGACGAGATCCGCGACGCGGAAGCGGCGCGCGGCGTCGGCCTGGCCTATGGCGCCGTCGCCTGGGGTTACACGCAGTTGGAGGCGCTGCTCGGCACGCAGCCGCAAGCGGTGTTTCGCGTGCCGGCCGACCTGCTCTCGCTCGCCGGGCCGATCGAGGGCGCGGGGCACGGCTGATCGCCCCAGGCTGCCGTCACTCGGCCAGCACCTCGCGCAGGAAATCCACCAGGGCCGTTTGCGTGTCGTTCAGGGCCTGGCCGTTGCTGACCAGCGCGAGCTCGGTCGGCGGCAAGGCCGGCAGCGCATCGCAGACCTCGTGCTCCGGCAGCAAGGCCGTGCTCGGCAGCACCGTCAGGCCCAAGCCCGAGGCCACGGCCGCCTGGATGCCCGTCAGGCTGTGGCTGCCGAAGGCCACGCGCCAGCGCCGCTGCGCCTGGTCGAGCGCGCGGATCGCCCGCTGCCGGTACAGGCAGCCCTGCGGAAACAGCGCGAGCGGAATCGGCTCCCCGCTCCCCGCCTCCGGCGGCACCGCGTGCCGGCCTTGCACCCAGACCAGCCGCTCCGGCCAGGCGGCCAGGCAATCGCCGCTGTCCGGCTCGCGCTTGATCAGCGCGATCTCGATCTCGTCGGCGGCCAGCTTGCGGCGCAGCTCCGTGCTCATCCCCGCCACCGTCTCCAGCCGCGCATCGGGGCGCGCCGCCACGAAGCCCGACAGGATCGCCGCCATGCGCCGCGCATCGAAGTCCTCGGGCACGCCGAGCCGGATCGGCGTGCGGCGCACCCCGCTGGCGAGCGCGTCCTGCGCCTCCTGCGACAGCGCCAGCAGGCGCCGCGCGTATTGCGCGAGCAGCTCGCCATGCTCGGTCGGCGTCACCTGGTTACCGGTGCGATCGCGCAGCAGCAGGGTATGGCCGACCATCTCCTCCAGGCGCCTGACCTGCTGGCTGACGGTGGATTGCGTGCGATGCACGCGCTCGGCCGCGCGCGTGAAGCTGCCTTCGTCGACCACGCAGATCAGCGAATTGAGCAGTTCGAGGTCGAGCATGATCGGCTCCCGTTATTCGATTTTCAACTGAGGAGGCGATTTTAATTTAATTTCCCCAATGAGCAAGCGGGCCCTAGGCTAGCGATTCGAACCACGATCCCGCCAGGACCCACCATGTCGCTTTCCGCTACGCCCCGCCCCGAATGGCTCACCTTCGATTGCTACGGCACGCTGATCCAGTGGGACGAAGGCCTGCAGGCCGCGGTCGGCGACATCCTCGCCGGCAAGGGCGCGCATGCCGTGTCGAGCGCCGAGCTGATCGCCGTCTACGACCGCCACGAACACGCGCTCGAGCAGACCCCGCCGCATCGCTCGTTCCGCGAGTTGTCGGGCGAGGCGCTGAAGCTCGCGCTGCGGGAATGGCGGCTGGACGCCGACGACGCCGACGCGCGGCGCCTGACCGACAGCATCTCGGCGATGCCGCCGTTCCCGGAAGTGGTCGAGGCGCTGCGCACGCTGAAGGCGGCCGGCTACCGGCTCTGCATCGTCTCGAACACCGACGACGACGTGATCGCCGGCAACGTCGCCCAGCTCGGCGGCACCATCGATCGCGTGATCACCGCCCAGCAGGCCGGCGCCTACAAGCCGAGCCGGCGGATCTTCGAGCATGCGCATCGCGAGCTCGGCGTGACGCGCGAGCAGGTGGTGCACATCTGCGCGAGCCCGCACCTGGACCATGCCGCCGCGCGCGAGCTCGGCTTCCGCTGCGTGTGGATCGATCGCGGCACCGGCCGCGCGCTGCTGCCCGACTACCGGCCCGACGCTACGCTCGCCACGCTAGATCAGGTGCCCACGCTGTTCGCCTCGCTGGGCTGGTAAGGTGGCGAAACGCGAACGCATCCACGGAGACGACCCACATGGCACATCAGCTCGATTTCGCATCGACCGGGCGCGCGCGACGCGCGGGGCTCGACGCCGATGCAGTGCAGGCCGCCCGCGTCGAACTGGCCGCCTGCTTCCGGCTGGCCACGCTGCACGGTCTGGAGGAAGGCATCTGCAATCACTTCTCGGCGGTGGTGCCGGGCCATGAGGACCTGTTCCTGGTCAATCCCTATGGTTATGCGTTCTCGGAGATCACCGCATCGCGCCTGCTGATCTGCGATTACGAAGGCCGCGTGATCGACGGCGACGGCCAGCCCGAGGCGACCGCCTTCCACATCCACGCGCGCCTGCACCTGGCGATGCCGCGCGTGAAGGCGGCCTTCCACACGCATATGCCGAACGCCACCGCGCTGTGCCTGCTCGAAGGGCCGCCCCTGCTGTGGCTGGGGCAGACGGCATTGAAGTTCTACGGGCGCACGGCCGTCGACGAGCATTACAACGGGCTCGCGCTGGACGGCGCAGAAGGCGACCGGATCGCGCGCGCGATGGGCGACGCCGACGTGCTGTTCCTGAAGAATCACGGCGTGATGGTGGCGGGCGCCAGCATCGCCGAAGCCTGGGACGATCTCTACTACCTCGAACGCGCGGCCGAGGTGCAGTTGAAGGCGATGCAGAGCGGCCGGCCGCTCAAGCCGGTGCCGCACGAGATCGCGCAGCGCGCCTACCAGCAGATGCGGCTCGGCGACGAGGACAGCGCGCGGGCGCATCTGGCCAGCGCGCTGCGTCGGCTGCGCGAGGCCGGCAGCGATTTCGAGGCCTGACCAGCCGAGCGGCGGGCCGGCTCAATCGAAATGCATGGAGTCGGCGCTCTGGCGCCGACAGGCCGACATCACCGGCCCGATCGCGGCCGAGCTCTGCACGCCGGGCAGGTTCTGCAGCAGGCATTCGTTGAAGGCCTTGTCCGACGGTGACAGCATGCTCCATTGCCGATAGAGCCGATCGCAGGACCCGCGCAGGATCTCCACCACGTTGCGGTTCCAGGTGTTCGAGAGCGAGCGCAGGATGCAGGCGTTGTAGTTGGCTTCCTCGTTGAACGCGAACGCGGGGCTGGCCGAAGCGGCCAGCGTCGACACCAGCAGGGTGCGAATCAGGGTTTGGCGGATGGTTTTCATGGCGGGTTCGGATCGTGGCGGATCGCTTCGGGCCGGGGCGACGGACCTGCATCTCGGCTTGCGCGTATTTGACAGATTGGCGACGACGCGGTTTCACCGGCTTTCGGCGCCGCCTCACATTTTTCGTCTTCGTGTAAACAAACCGGGGGCGCGGATTATTCCAGCGTGCCTGCCGCGCGCCGTTTCCGTGTTCCGGCCAGGCCTCGCGTCGATATAATGTTTTGCGCCGCACAACGCGCGGACAGCATGAAAACAATCGAATCGACGGGGCTGATCAATGAATTGGGATGAAGTACCGCGTGCGCTGCGGGATCGTTATGAATCGATCTCCGGCGACCGCCTGGGCGGCATGAAGCTGAACCTGCTGGAGTCGATGAACACCGGCAAGCTGCCGACCCGGCCCGATATCGACACCGAGTCCTATGCCTTGTTCGCCGAGCAGTTCAATTCGACCCTGCTGGCCGCGCACTTCTTCGAGAACCTGATGCACGGCGAGGATCGCCGCCTGGAGTCGACCGGCTACGACGCGTTCCAGATCACCATCCCGGAGCGTTATTTCCGGCACCCGGGCCTGGACGATTCCATGCCGATGGGCAAGGAGGAAACCGACGAGATCAGGCAGGCCGTGAACGAAACGAAAGCGCGGCTGAATTTCTCGAAGGACATGTCCTTCCTGGCGGGCCAGCTCTACAAGCTCGAATTCATCTCGGTGTTCTCCTATCTCGAGGCCTATGTCGAGAGCCTGCTGACGGAAGTCGTCGGGCTGAGCAAGCTGGCAGCCTTCAGGATGATCCGCGACAAGGGCTTGCCGGAGGTGCTCGGCTTCGCGCTGGACCAGATCGATCCGCGCATCCTGCGCTGTTTCGCGCTGTTCGAGGAGGATGCGCTGAAGTTCATCGCCTTCTGCCACATCCTCAGGAACCAGCACGTCCACCGGCTCGGCATCACCACCGCCCGCTTCTACAAGAGCTACGAGGAAGGCGGCTTTCTCTGCCACGACCACTTCGCGGACAGCGGCGAACCCGACACGAGCTTCGCCCGCACCAATTTCCACTTCTGCAGCTACATTATCCGCGTCGGCCAGCCGATCAATCTCTCGGCGATCTCCCGGCCTTTCAGGCTGTTCGTGCGCGAACTGGCCACCATCACCGAGCACTTCTGCCAATCGCGCCGCGCCTCGGCGGCAGCTTGATCCCTTGCGTGCCGATGCGCGGCGGCTTTGCCGCCTTGCATCGGCGTGACACGCAGGCTCAGACCGGCGACGGATTGCGCTCCGAGAAACCTTCCTGGTGCCAATAGGGATAGACCGGCCGCACGCGGCTCGCCTCGTCCAGCCTGGCGACCTGCTCGGGCGTGAGGTTCCAGCCCACCGCGCCGAGGTTCTGCCGCAACTGCTCCTCGTTGCGCGCGCCGATCAGCACGGTCGCCACGGTCGGGCGCTGCAGCAGCCAGTTCAGCGCGATCTGCGGGATGGTCTTGCCGGTTTCGGCGGCGACTTCGTCCAGCGCGTCGATCACGCGATACAGGTAGTCGTCCGGCACCGGCGGGCCGTAATCGGCCGTCTTGTGCAGGCGGCTCAGTTCCGGAAGCGGCTGGCCGCGACGGATCTTGCCGGTCAGGCGCCCCCAGCCCAGCGGGCTCCAGACCACCGCGCCCACGCCCTGGTCGATGCCCAGCGGCATCAGCTCCCATTCGTAGTCGCGGCCGATCAGCGAGTAGTAGGTCTGGTTCGCCACGTAGCGCGGATAGCCGTAACGATCGGCCACGTCGAGCGACTTCATCAGGTGCCAGCCCGAGAAGTTCGACACGCCGGTGTAGCGGATCTTGCCGGCGCGCACCAGGTCGTCGAGCGTCGAGAGCACTTCCTGTACCGGCGTCCTGGCGTCGAAGCCGTGCAGCTGGAACAGGTCGATGTAGTCGGTCTGCAGGCGCTTGAGCGCGCTGTCGACGGCCTGGATCAGGTGGAAGCGCGACGAGCCCACGTTGTTGGGGCCGTCGTCGAAGCGGAAGGTCGCCTTGGTCGAGATCAGCGCCTTGTCGCGGCGGCCCTTGAGGGCCTCGCCGAGGATCGATTCCGAGGCGCCGCCCGAATAGATGTCGGCGCTGTCGAACATGGTCAGCCCGGAATCCAGGCAGATGTCGACCAGCTTGCGTGCCTCGGCGACGTCGGTCTCGCCCCATGCCTGGAACAGCTCGCCCTTGCCGCCGAACGTGCCGGTGCCGAAGCTCAGTACCGGGACCTTGAAACCTGATGCGCCGAGATGTCGATATTCCATGCCAATTCCCGAAAGAAGGTGGAGGGACGCGAACGCGAGGGGCGGATGCAGCCGGAGGTTGCGGCTGGGTGCTTGTCGGCCCCGCCGGGTTCGCGCGAAGCGATGACGACGCGCCGCGTCGTCATCGGGCTGTTAACCTAGCGCAAGTGGAAAAATCGTGCAGGCTGGCAAGCCTGTCGTCGCCCCTACTTCCTCCCCCCCGGCACCTTCAGCGTCAACCTCGCCTCCAGCCCGCCGCCGGCACGATTGCGCAGCACGAGCGTGGAGTCCATCGCCTGCGTCAGTTGCCGCGCGATCGCCAGCCCCAGCCCCGTGCCGCCGGTGCCCCGATTGCGCGAGGTCTCGATCCGCACGAAGGGCTCGAACACCGCCTCCAGCGATTCCTCGGGAATTCCCGGCCCGCGATCGAGCACGGCCACCTCGGCATCTCCTTCGGGGGTGAGCGTCACCTCCAGCTCGGCCGCGCCGCTGAACTTCAGCGCGTTGTCGACCAGGTTGCCGACCACGCGCCGCAGCGCCTGCGGCCGCGCCGTCACGGCGATGTCGACGCGCCTGGCGAAGGTCACGTTCTGCTCGGCGTCGATGTAGTCGCAGACGATGCTGTCGAGCATCGCGTCGAGATCGATCCGGCACGGTGCCTCGGAGGTGCTGTGCACGGTTCGCGCGTAGGCCACGCCCTCCTTCACCAATTGCCCCATCTCGGTCAGGTCCTGGCGCAGCTTGGCGGCCTGCGCGTCGTCGTCCATCACGTCGACGCGCAGGCGCATGCGCGTGATCGGCGTCTGCAGGTCGTGCGAGATCGCGGCCAGGATCTGCATGCGCTCGGCCGTGTAGGTGGCGATCCGGTCCTGCATGGCATTGAAGGCCCGCGCCGCGCGCGCCACCTCGGAAGGCCCCGTCTCGGGCAGCCGCTCGCCCTTCAGGTCCGGCCCGAGCGCATCGGCCGCGCGCGCCAGGTCGTGCAGCGGCCGCGTGGCGAGGCGCACCGCCAGCCAGCAGCAGAACGCCAGCAGGGCCAGTTGCACCACCAGCACCGCCGGCAGCCAGCCCGACAGCGGCACGCTCGACATCGGATGCAGGTCGATCGTCAGCGGCGAGCCGTCGGACAGCTTCAGGTGCACCTGCAGATGCTCGGCGTCGCCGGGAATCGCGTTGGCCGTGACCGGGTAGGCGCGGCCGATGCCGTCGGTGATCGAGCGTTCGACGCGAGCCGACAGCTCCGCGTCGACCGGCCCGCCCGGCTGCCCCGGCCCCAGCTCGAAGCGGTAGCTGCGACGCGCCAGCTTGGGCAGCCAGGCCTCGCGCTCGTTCGGCGGCAGGTGGTCGAGCAGCGCGACGGAGGCCACCACCTCGCGCTCGATGTAGCCCATCATCAGCGTGGTGGTGGCCTGGTCGCGCTCGGTCAGCGTCAGCCAGAACGACAGCATCTGCGCGGCCGCCAGGCCCACGCACAGGATCAAGGCCAGGCGCGCGAACAGCGAGCGCGGCCAGTGCGCGAGAGACTTGTCGCTCATGTGGGCTCGTCGATCACGGTAACCGCCGCCGAGAACACATAGCCCTCGCTGCGCAGCGTCTTGATGTAGCGCGGCTCGCGCGCGGTGTCGCGCAACCGCTGGCGCAGCCGGCTGACCAGCAGGTCGATCGAGCGGTCGAACGGATCGGCCTGGCGCCCTTGCGTCAGGTTCAGCAACTGGTCGCGCGTCAGCACGCGCTGCGGATGATCGACGAACACGCGCAGCAACCGGTATTCGGCGCCGCTTAGCGCCACCATGGTGCCGTCCTCGTCGAGCAGGTGGCGCCCGGTGGTATCGAGCCGCCAATCGCCGAAGGCCAGCCATTGCGCGGCCTCGGTCACCTGCATGCCGGGCGGCAGCATGCGCGCGCGGCGCAGCACGGCGCGGATCCGCGCATACAGCTCGCGCACCGCGAAGGGCTTGGTCAGGTAGTCGTCGGCGCCCATCTCGAGGCCGACGATGCGATCGGTTTCCTCGTCGCGCGCGGTCAGCATCACCACCGGCACCGAGCGGAACTTGCCGGCACGCAGCTCGCGGCACAGCACCAGGCCGTCGTCGCCGGGCATCATCACGTCGAGCACGATCAGGTCCGGCGCGCCGTATTCCAGCGTGGCGCGCATCTCGCGGCCATTGGCGGCCAACGAGACGCGAATGCCGTTCTTCTCCAGGTACTGGCCCACCAGTTCGCGGATGCCGCGATCGTCGTCGACGATCAGCACGTGGTCCGGACGCTCGCTGTTCATCAGGCACGCTCCTCGCGGCGGCGCACCGCCGACGGGCCGCGCGAGGGCACCGTGGTACAGGCGAAGGGATGGCTCAGCTCGCTGGCCACGCCGCCCGCCAGGAAGGCGACGATCGCCAGCAGGCGCTGCAGCGGGCCGCGGCGCGGCTTCGATTCGGGCTTCATGCGTCCTCCACGACGGACAGGCTCGCGCCGTTGGCCACCGCCGCCTCCAGCGCGTAGGGATCGACGCCGTCGAGGCAGCCGATGTTCACGCGCCAGCGCAGCGGGTCGAGGCGAGTCTGGTGAAACGGATAGATCCCGCAATGGCGGCAGAAGAAATGCTTCGCGACGCGGGTATTGAACTGGTATTCGGTCAGCGCGTCCTCGCCGGCCAGGATCGTCAGGTCCTCGCGGGCGAAGGCCGGCGTCATCAGCGCGCCCTTGCGGCGGCACAGGCTGCAGTTGCAGCGCGCGGCGGGCATGAGCGGCGTGCGTACCTCGAAACGGACGGCCCCGCAATGGCAGGAACCTTGAAAAGACTCGGCGTTCATCGTGCGCCCCTCCGTGGTCATCATGGAATGACGGTTTTATAGCCGATTGCAGTCCCTGATTTGTGTCGCAATGTATCTGAATTCGCCGTCGATACACAACATTGCACACCCACGGGCGGCCCGAAACATCCGCGATACGGGCGCGGGCTCCAATACCTCCATCGCCGGTCGGCCCGGCGGATCGGCCCTGCCGGCGCACCTCGCGCGCCCCGCAACGCCGATCCCGCCCCGCCGACCGACGGCACGCCGGCGGCGCCCACCGCGCTGCCGGCGGCCCTCAACCGAAACCGATGGAAACTCCACCATGCGCCCGCTCTATCGTCTGTTTGCCGCCGCCGGCACCATTGCCGCCTGCGCCGCCGTGATCGCCGCCACCCAGCCGCCCGGCATCGCCGGCGCCGCCCAGGCGAGCGCCCCGACCACCGCGCCCGAATTCACCGGCATCAACCAGTGGCTGAACGGCCCGCCGCAATCGCTCGACAAGCTGCGCGGCAAGGTGGTGCTGGTCGATTTCTGGACCTATACCTGCATCAACTGCATCCACACGCTGCCCCACGTCCAGGGCTGGTACGACAAATACAAGTCGCAAGGCCTGACCGTTGTGGGCGTGCACACGCCCGAATACCCGTTCGAGCACAGCACCTCGAACGTGCGCGACGCGATCAAGCGCTTCGGCCTGACCTACCCGGTCGCGCAGGACAACGACTACGCCACCTGGCGCGCCTACGACAACCAGTATTGGCCTGCCGTCTACCTGATCGACAAGACCGGCAGGATCGTCTACCGGCACTTCGGCGAGGGCGACTACGAGCAGACCGACGCCGAGATCGCCCGGCTGCTCGCCCAGCCGGGCTGAGCCCCGGCCGGCACGGCTTCCCGGCTGTGCCGCCGGGGGCGCGCAGCCCGATTCTCTGCCCGGTCGCCCGGGTCGCGCAAAGATGCCCGCCGCCCGCGGGTATCGACAAATCCCGTTGCCGCCTACAATGTCGCCCGCGGGAACGGCCGGGGCGACGCGCCCCGGGCGGGCCTCCGCGCGGAACTGACCAAGCCGCGCGCGGGCCACGCCGCCTGGCAGCGCCTCACGCGCCCGCCGGCCGCCACGCCGCGGTACGTCGCGCCACGCCGCCGACGTGCCTTCCGGCCCCAAGCTTCCCGCACGCATTCGCCTGCCCGGCGCGCCGCCCCTTCACGGCCGGCACGCCGCCATGGCCACGCATCATCACAACATCGACGAGGGGATCTCGTGGTATTCAGCAGCATCGTGTTCCTGGGCCTGTTCCTGCCGGTGACCTTCGTCGCCTACTACCTGGCCCCCGCCCGATTTCGCAATGCCCTGCTGGCGCTGGCCAGCATCGTGTTCTACGCCTGGGGCGAACCGCGTTTCGTGATCCTGATGCTGGGCTCGGTCGCCATGAACTTCTGGGGCGCCCGGCTGCTGGACCGGACCCGGGCACGCCGGCGCGTGCTGGGCGGCCTGGTGGCCCTCAACCTGCTGCTGCTCGGCATCTTCAAGTACGCCAATTTCGCGGTCGACAACCTCAACGCGCTGCTGGTGCCGGCGGGCCTGTCGGCGATCTCGATCAAGGCCGTCGCGCTGCCGATCGGCATCTCGTTCTACACCTTCCACGCGATCTCCTACCTAGTCGACATCTACCGGCGCAATGCCACGCCGAATCGCAACATCGTCGACTACAGCCTCTACATCATGTTGTTCCCGCAACTGGTGGCCGGCCCGATCATCCGCTACAAGGACATCCACACGCAGCTGGCGCGCCGCGACAGCACGCTCGACGACATCACCGCCGGCATCCTGCGCTTCACCATGGGGCTGGCCAAGAAGGTGCTGATCGCCAACCAGCTCGGCCTGATCGCCGATACCGGCTTCAACGCGCCGGCCGACCAGCTCGGCGCGGCGGCGGCCTGGTTCTGCCTGCTGTGCTACACGCTGCAGATCTACTTCGACTTCTCCGGCTACAGCGACATGGCGATCGGCCTGGGCCGCCTGTTCGGCTTCCGCTTCCCGGAGAACTTCAACTATCCCTACAGCGCGCGCTCGATCCAGGATTTCTGGCGGCGCTGGCACATCTCGCTGTCGACCTGGTTCCGCGACTACGTCTACATCCCGCTCGGCGGCAACCGCCGCGGCGAGGGCCGCACGCTGCTGAACCTGTGGATCGTGTTCCTGCTGACGGGGATCTGGCACGGCGCGAGCTGGAATTTCGTGGTGTGGGGCGCGCTGCACGGTTTCTTCCTGATGCTGGAGCGCTTCGGGCGCAACGCCGGGCTGCCGGTGCCGAGGCCGCTCGCCCAGCTCTATGCGATGCTGGTGGTGATGCTCGCCTGGGTATTCTTCCGCACCGAATCCCTGCCCCAGGCGACGCATTACCTGCTGGCCCTGGTCGGCCATTGGCCCGCCGCGCAGCAGGGCGTGACGCTGGCATCGCTGTGGTCGACGCAGACGCTGGTGCTGCTGGTGGTGGCGGTGCTGCTCGCGCTCGGCGCGTATCCGCTCCTGCAGCGCCGCCTCCAGCCGATGTGGGCGCGCCTCGCCGCGCTGTCGCTCGACGGCTGGCTGCGCGCCGCGCTGGTCGCGCCCGCGCTGATCCTGAGCGCCATGTCGATCGCGCTCGGCCAGTACAACCCCTTCATCTATTTCCGCTTCTGACGGCATGAGCACGCAGCACTCCGATCCCCAGGCCGCCTCCAACCGCCCCGGCAGCTCGCTGGCCCGCGGCTTGAACCGCGCGGCCGTGGCCATCGTCTTCTTCGCCATCCTGGCGCTGCCGATCCTGTGGTTCGGCCGCCCCGGCTTCGTGCCGGCCGCGCAGGAAAATCGTCGGCTGGAGCCCTTCCCGTCCTATTCGCTGTTCTGGTTCCAGAACTTCGAGCGCTGGTTCAGCGACCGCTACGGCATGCGCGACGCGCTGCTGCATTACGGATCGCGCCTGCAGATGGCGCGCACCGGCACGCCCAGCAACCCGAACGTCGTGATCGGCCGCGACGGCTGGCTGTTCTACGACGAGTACTACACGCCGGGCCAGCCGCACTTCGCCTCGCTGTACGGAAAGGCGCCCTTCTCCGCCTCCGACCTGCGAACCATCAGCGGCAACCTGGATGCCGTGCGCACGCATCTCGCCGCCTGCGGCATCGGCTTCTACGTGGTGCTGGCGCCCGACAAGCAGACCGTCTATGCCGACAAGCTGCAATCGCCGCCGCCGGCCGGCACGATCACCCAGGCCGACCAGTTCGCCACCGAGCTTGGCCGGGCGGCGCCGAAGCTGGCCTTCATCGACCTGCGCGCGCCGCTCGAAGCCGCCCGCTCGTCCGAGCAATACGACCTGTACAAGCGCACCGACAGCCACTGGAACACCCTGGGCGCCTTCATCGGCTACCAGGCCATCGCCTCGCGCCTGGTGCACGACGGCGTGCTGTCCGCCGCGCCGCGCGCCGAGCGCCAGGCCTACGCGATCAGCCGGAAGCGCTTCGAGGGCGGCGACATCGCGGTGAACCTGCTCGACCTGCCGGGCTACTTCCTCGACTACATCGTGTCGCTCACGCCGCGCGTGCCGCGCCAGGCGCATGGCGTGACGGTGCCCGGCTGGCCGACGGACCCGGTCGATGCCCACAACGTCATCGAGAACCCGGGCGCCGCGGGCAGCCTGCTGCTGTATCGCGATTCGTTCGCAGGCGAACTGATTCCCTTCCTCGGCGAGGACGTCCATCGGCTCTATACGCAACGCGGAACCCGCGTCGACGGCGCGCTGGTCCGCCGGGCGCAGCCCAGGGCCGTGGTGCTGGAAATCGTCGAACGCAGCCTGCCCCATCTGCTCGACGCGCCCGTCAATCTCGACCAGGCCTGCCGGCCCTGACAAGCCGGCGGCGCCAGATGCTTGAAAAACACCAGGCCCGGCAATCGCCGGGCCTGGTGCCTTGCAAGCAGTCCACCGGGCCGACTAGCGTCCTGGTCGGCGCCCTTGCGCGCCAACCTCCATCAGAAGCCCAGGTCCGGGCTGCCCGGCGCGCCCGCCGGTGCCCCGGCCGCGGCCGGCTTCGGCTGCTCGTGCACGGTGGCGTCGGTGGTCAGCAGCAGGCCCGCCACCGATGCCGCGTTCTGCAGCGCGGTGCGCGTCACCTTGGTCGGATCGAGCACGCCCGATTCCACCAGGTCGCCATATTCGCCGCTCGCCGCGTTGTAGCCGAAATTGCCGCTGCCCTCGGCCACCTTGGCCACCACCACGCTGGCTTCCTCGCCGGCATTGCTCACGATCTGCCGCAGCGGCTCCTCGAGCGCGCGCAGCACGATCTTCACGCCGGCATCCTGGTCCGGGTTCGCGCCGCGCACTTCGCGAATCGCCTGCTTCACGCGGATCAGGGCCACGCCGCCGCCCGGCACGATGCCTTCCTCGACGGCCGCGCGCGTGGCGTGCAGCGCATCGTCGACGCGATCCTTCTTCTCCTTGACCTCGATCTCGGTCGCGCCGCCCACCTTGATCACCGCCACGCCGCCCGCCAGCTTGGCGACTCGCTCCTGCAGCTTCTCGCGGTCGTAGTCGGAGCTCGCATCCTCGATCTGCACGCGGATCTGCTTGACGCGCGCCTCGATCGAGGCCTTGTCGCCGGCGCCGTCGATCACCGTGGTGTTTTCCTTGCCCACCTCGATGCGCTTGGCCTGGCCCAGCTCGGCCAGCGTCGCCTTCTCCAGCGTGAGGCCGGTTTCCTCGGCGATCACCTGGCCGCCCGTCAGGATCGCGATGTCCTCCAGCAGCGCCTTGCGGCGATCGCCGAAGCCGGGCGCCTTGACCGCGACCGTCTTGAGGATGCCGCGGATGTTGTTGACCACCAGGGTGGCCAGTGCCTCGCCCTCGACGTCCTCGGCGATGATCAGCAGCGGGCGGCCGGCCTTGGCCACCTGCTCGAGCACCGGCAGCAGGTCGCGGATGTTCGACACCTTCTTGTCGTGCAGCAGCACGTAGGGGCTGTCGAGCACCGCGACCTGGCGATCGGGGTTGTTGACGAAGTACGGCGAGAGATAACCGCGGTCGAATTGCAGGCCCTCCACCACGTCGAGCTCGTCGGCCAGCGACTTGCCGTCCTCGACGGTGATCACGCCTTCCTTGCCGACGCGGTCGATCGCCTCGGCGATGCGCTGGCCGATCGACTCCTCGCCGTTGGCCGAGATCGTCGCGACCTGGGCGATCTCCTTGCTGGTGGTGGTCGGCTTGCTGATCTTCTTCAGTTCCTCGATCGCCGCCACCACCGCCTTGTCGATGCCGCGCTTCAGGTCCAGCGGATTGAGGCCCGCCGCCACGTATTTCTGCCCTTCGCGCACGATCGCCTGGGCCAGCACGGTGGCCGTGGTGGTGCCGTCGCCGGCCGTGTCGCTGGTCTTCGAGGCCACTTCCTTGACCAGTTGCGCGCCGATGTTCTGCAGCTTGTCGGCCAGCTCGATCTCCTTGGCGACCGATACGCCGTCCTTGGTCACGATCGGCGAGCCGAAGCTGCGCTCCAGCACCACGTTGCGGCCCTTCGGGCCCAGCGTGACCTTCACCGCGTCGGCCAGGATGTTGACGCCTTCGATCAGCTTCGCGCGGTTGACGTCGCCGAAAACGATATCTTTTGCAGCCATGTTGGACTCTCTCAGGTTCAGACGTTGACGACCGCGACGACATCTTCCTCGCGCAGTACCAGTAGTTCGGCGTTGTCGACCTTGACGGTCTGGCCGGCGTACTTGCCGAACAGCACGCGGTCGCCGACCTGCAGGTCGGGCTCGATCCGCTTGCCGTCGTTGTCGCGCCGGCCGGGGCCGACGGCGATCACTTCGCCCTGGTCGGGCTTCTCGGCCGCGCTGTCGGGCAGCACGATGCCGGAGGCCGTCTTGGTTTCCTGGTCGAGTCGTTTGACGATCACGCGATCGTGCAGCGGACGAAGGCTCATCGGGGCGTTCCTCTGGTAATGGTTGGCGTGGTATCTGGCACTCGCATCGGGCGAGTGCTGACAGAGGCCAGTATAAAAACCGGCCCGGCGCCGATCCAATAACGGATACGCGGAAGGTTATGAGGCGGGGATGGAAAGGATATGGCGGCGCGCGATATCCGGCGAGGCGGGCGCGCCGGCCTCAATCCCTCGCCAGCGTCGAGACCGCCCGGGGCTCGCGAGCCAGTTCGATGAAGGCCCGCACGTAGTCGATGGCGGTGTCCGTCTCGCGCGCGCCCAGGAAGATCTGCTTGGCGATGCCGCGCGCGCCCAGCCGCACCGGCACCACCTCCATCCTGGCCGCGTATTCCTCGACCAGCCAGCGCGGCAATGCGGCCACGCCGCGGCCGCTGGCCACCATCTGCAGCATGATGTCGGTGGTCTCGATGGCCTTGTGGCGCCGGGGCGTCACGCCGGCCGGCAGCAGGAACTGGTTGTAGATGTCCAGGCGCTCGATGTCCACGGGGTAGCTGATCAGCACTTCCGGGGTCAACTGCTGCGGCTTCACGTAGGTCGCGGAGGCCAGCGCATGGCCCTTGGCCACCACGAGCACCTGCTCGTAGTCGAACACCGGCTCGAACTTCAGCCCCGGCTTGAACAGCGGATCGGGCGTGACCAGCAGGTCGATCTCGTAACCGAACAGCGCGCCGATCCCGCCGAACTGGAATTTCTGCTTCACGTCCACGTCCACGTCGGGCCATGCCGCCAGATACGGCGACACCACCTTGAGCAGCCACTGGTAGCAAGGATGGCATTCCATGCCGATGCGCAGCGCGCCGCGCTCGCCCAGCGCGAACTGGCCCAGCCGTTCCTCGGCAAGGTCCAGTTGCGGCAGCACCCGGTTCGCCACCGCCAGCAGGTACTGGCCGGCCTGCGTCAGGCGCAGGCTGCGCCCTTCGCGCAGCCAGATGTCCGTGCCCAGTTGCTGCTCCAGCTTCTTCATGCTGTGGCTCAGGGCCGATTGGGTCAGGTTCAGCACGCCCGCGGCGGCCGTCAAGGACCCTTGCTTCTCGACCTGCTGGACGATGCTCAGATGGATGCGCTCAAGCATATGTATGAACCACTTTCATGGATTCGTGAAATAAAACCATTTTACTTCATTGGTCCCCGTCGTTAGCATCGGCTTCCATTGTTCGTATGTATTTTTCGAAGCGGCCTGGCTTCACCGCGCCGCGCACCTCCATCCATCTGAAAACCAACATGACACGTCCACTCCGTGTAGTAGCGGTTTCCGGCGGACTGCAACGCCCGTCCAAGACAGCAGCGCTGGCCACCCACCTGCTGGACCTGATCGCCGATGAAGTCTCGTGCGAGCCGCGCCTGGTCGAGCTGGGACAGCTCGCGCCGCAGCTCGCCGGCGCGACCTGGCGCTCCCAACTGCCCGACGCGGTGGAGCGGGAACTCGCGGCGGTCGAGCAAGCCGACGTGCTGGTGGTGGCGACCCCCGTCTATCGCGGCGCCTACACGGGGCTGTTCAAGCACTTCTTCGACTTCATTCACCAGGATGCCCTGATCGACAAGCCCGTCCTGCTGGCAGCCACCGGCGGCAGCGAGCGCCACGCCCTGATGATCGACCACCAGTTGCGGCCACTGTTCAGCTTCTTCCAGGCGCGCACCTTGCCGTTGGGCGTCTATGCGACCGACAAGGATTTCGTCGACTACCGCCTGCAAGACGGCGCCCTGATCGAGCGCGCCGGATTGGCGGTGCAACGGGCCTTGCCCCTGGTCGAATTGAGCCGCTACGCGAGAGCCGCCACCGCCGAGGAAGTCGTCGCGGCCTGAAGCAGCCCAATAGATTCAGCCTTCCTTTCGACAATCCATTCGCCGGATCATCATGGAAAACAATTTCACATTTGAAATCAAGAGTATTTGTTTCGATGAAAACTATCACCCATCGGACAATACGCGCATCACCACCAATTTCGCCAATCTGGCCCGCGGAACGAGCCGCCAGGAGAACCTGCGCAATACCCTGAAGATGATCGACAGTCGATTCAATGACCTCGCGCATTGGGACAACCCGAAGGGAGATCGCTACTCCGTCGATCTAGAAATCATTTCCGTCGAGATGAAGATCGATGCCGGGCGCAGCATCGATGCGTTTCCGCTGATCGAGATCCTGAAGACGAAGATCATCGACAAGAAGAACGGCAAGCGCATCGAGGGGATCGCCGGGAACAATTTCTCGTCCTATGTGCGCGATTACGACTTCAGCGTGCTGCTGCCCGAGCACAACCACGACAAATCCGAATTCGGCATCCCGGACGATTTCGGCGATCTGCATGGCAAGCTGTTCAAGCACTTCCTGAACTCGAGCGCTTACCGGGAAATCTCCGGCAAGCCGCCGGTGATCTGCATCAGCGCCTCGACCAGCAAGACCTATCACCGAACCGAGAATCAGCACCCGATCCTGGGCGTCGAGTATCGCCAAAGCGAACTCTCGTCGACCGACCAGTATTTCGGGAAGATGGGCCTGCAGGTTCGCTACTTCATGCCGCCGAACAGCGTTGCGCCGCTGGCCTTTTATTTTCTCGGCGACCTGCTGGAGGATTACACCAATCTCGAGCTGATCGGCACCATCAGCGCGATGGAAACATTCCAGAAAATCTATCGCCCGGAAATCTACAACGCCAATTCCGCGGCGGGGAAGTGTTATCAGCCCAGCCTGAAGCATCGCGATTATTCACTGACCCGGATTGTCTACGACCGGGAAGAACGTAGCCAATTGGCCGTCAAGCAGGGGAAATTCACGGAAGAACACTTCATCAAGCCGTACAAGCACATTCTCGAGCAATGGGCTTCCAGCTGCGCTCTCTGATCAACCAAGCTTCGCGGAATCATTCGATATGAAAAAACTACTCCCGACTTCCACTGCCGGCAGCCTGCCCAAGCCGTCCTGGCTCGCGCAACCTGAAAAGCTCTGGTCGCCCTGGAAACTGCAAGACGAGGAATTGACCGAGGGCAAGCATGATGCCCTGCGTTTGTCGTTGCAGGAGCAACAGCACGCGGGCATCGATATCGTCAGCGACGGGGAGCAGACGCGCCAGCATTTCGTCACCACCTTCATCGAGCACCTCAGCGGCGTCGATTTCGAAAAGCGCGAGACGGTCAGGATTCGCGATCGCTACGACGCGAGCGTGCCGACCGTGGTCGGCGAGGTGAGTCGCCAGAAGCCGGTATTCGTGGAAGACGCCAGGTTCCTGCGTCATCAAACCAAGCAGCCCATCAAGTGGGCCCTGCCCGGCCCGATGACGATGATCGATACGCTGTATGACGCCCACTACAAGAGCCGGGAAAAGCTGGCCTGGGAATTCGCCAAGATCCTCAACCAGGAAGCGAAGGAACTGGAGGCTGCCGGCGTCGACATCATCCAGTTCGACGAGCCTGCCTTCAACGTGTTCTTCGACGAGGTGAACGATTGGGGCGTGGCCACCCTGGAGCGGGCGATCGAAGGGCTCAAGTGCGAAACCGCCGTGCATATCTGCTACGGCTACGGCATCAAGGCCAATACCGACTGGAAGAAGACGCTGGGATCGGAATGGCGCCAATACGAGGAGTCGTTCCCGAAGCTGCAGCAATCCAGCATCGACATGATCTCGCTGGAATGCCACAACTCCCATGTCCCGATCGACCTGATCGAGCTGGTTCGCGGCAAGAAAGTGATGGTGGGCGCCATCGACGTGGCAAGCGACACCATCGAGACGCCGGAGGAAGTCGCCGACACCCTGCGCAAGGCGCTGCGCTTCGTGGATGCCGACAAGCTCTATCCCTGCACCAACTGCGGCATGGCACCCTTGTCTCGCCAGGTGGCGAGAGGCAAGCTGAACGCGCTCAGCGCAGGCGCGGAAATCGTCCGCAGAGAACTGTCGGCCTGATCTCGCGCTGACGTCGCCTCCGGCTCCCGAGCGGCCAGCGAAGCGCTCGCCCGGGAGCCGCCCTCCTCCTCAGGCCGTGAAGCCCGCCACCCGGTGCGGCACATAAGGCGCCTCCAGCGTGGCAATCTCCTCCTCGCTCAGCTTCAGCTCGAGCGCGGCCACCGCGTCGCTCAGATGATGCGGCTTCGAGATGCCCACGATCGGCGCCGTCACCGTGCTCTTCTGCGCCACCCAGGCCAGCGCGACCTGGGCACGCGGCAGCTTGCGTGCCTCGGCCACCTTGGCGACCGCCTCCACCACGGCCTTGTCCGCGTCGGCGGTGGCCTGGTAGAGCCGCGTGCCGACGTTGTCGCTTTCCTGGCGTTCCGAGCTCTCGTCCCAGTTGCGCGTGAGACGGCCGCGCGCGAGCGGGCTCCACGGAATCACGGCGATGCCCTGGTCCGCGCAGAGCGGCAGCATTTCGCGCTCCTCCTCGCGGTACAGCAGGTTCAGGTGGTTCTGCATGCTGACGAATTCGGTCCAGCCGTGCTCGCGCGAGGTGTAGAGCGCCTTGGAGAACTGCCAGGCCGCCATCGACGAAGCGCCGATGTAACGCGCCTTGCCCGCCTTCACCACGTCGTGCAGCGCTTCCAGCGTTTCCTCGATCGGCGTGCCCGGGTCCCAGCGATGGATCTGGTAGAGATCGACATAGTCGGTGCCGAGCCGCTTCAGGCTGTGGTCGATCTCCGAGAAGATCGCCTTGCGCGACAGGCCCGCGCCGTTCGCGCCGGGCCGCATGCGATTGAACACCTTGGTGGCGATCACCACCTCGTCGCGTTGCGCGTACTCGCGCAGCGCGCGGCCGACGATCTCTTCCGAGCTGCCGTCCGAATAGGTATTCGCGGTGTCGAAGAAGTTGATGCCGGCCTCGATCGCCTGGCGGATCAACGGGCGGCTCTGGTCCTCGGGCAGCGTCCAGGCGTGGTTGCCGCGCGCCGGATCGCCGTAGGTCATGCAGCCGAGCACCAGTTTCGAGACCTCGAGGCCGGTGGCCCCGAACTTGACGTATTCCATTGCTACCTCGCTGATCGGTTTCGTGGGTGGGCGCCGACGGCGAGCCCAGGTGTCGCGCCGGCCAGTCCGGCATGATCCCCGATCCGCGTGCTTCCTGCTTCGAAGCGGCCCACCCGCCTTACGATTTCGTCAGCTTGCCGAGCCCGAGCTTGTCCATCGCCTCGTGCGCATCGATCACCATGGTCGCGATGTCGCCCACCGTCACGCGCAGGCTGGTCGCCTTCGAGCGCATGTGCTCGTAGGCGTCGTTCTCGCTCAGGCGATGGGCCTCCATCAGGATGCGCATCGCCTTCTCGATCTGGCGGCGCGCCTTGATCGCCTCCTCCAGCTTGGCGATCTTGCCGTGCAGGCGCTGCTGGTAGCCGCAGGATGCGCGCGCCAGCACCAGCGTGCTGAGGATGCCGGAAGATCGATACGGCTTGGTGATGACGCCATGCGCCTGGGTATCGACCAGCATCTTCAGCGCGGTCGGGTTCTCGTAGTCGGACAAGGCGATCAGCGTCGCGTCGGTATCGGCCGCGCACCAGTTGCCGGCGCTGCGCAATTCCGGCCCGACCAGGAACAGGATCACGTCCGCGTCGGCCGGCAGCCGCGCCGGAAACGGCCAGACCGGCCGCACCGGGCAGCCGATGCGATGCAGTTGCTCCTCGAGGATGCCGCGATCCTCGCCGGGCGGATGGATCACCACCACGCGCAGCGTGCGCAGATCGTCGAACAGCCGGCGCGCCCCCGCGCTCATGACGTTTCTCCATCGAGCCAGAAATCCGCGAAGCCATAGGCGGTCAGGTAGGGATCGGGCCGCACCGGCCGGCGGCTCTCCCAGACCACCTTGAAACGCCCGTCCGGCTGGCAGACCGCGATGCGCGGCGTGACGATCGCGTGATTGTTCTCGCGGTCGATCCGCAGCAGGCCTTCCGGCGAGTCGAATTCGACCTCGCGCACCGCCTCGACCAGACGCGCCGTGTCGAGGCTGCGGGTGCGTTCGAGCGCACGCGCGAACAACTGGACCTGGTTGTATGCCATTTCGGACCACATGCTGGCCGGCTGGTCGCCGAAGCGCGACCGCCAGGATTCGAGAAAGCGCCGGTTGCGCGGATTCTCCAGGGTGTTCACGTAGCTGGCGGAGACGATATGTCCGGCGCACAGCTCGGGACCGATCATGCCGATCTCGCCCTCTGTCATGGTCAGGCTGGCGATCGGAACCTGCCGCGGATCGAGCCCGCGCTGCCGGTACAGCGTGTAGAAGCTGCGGGCCGCGCGGCCGATCAGCGTCGACACCACCACGTCGGGCGCCTGCGCGCGGATCTCGTCGACCACCGCGGCCAGCGCGCCGTCGTCGGCATCGCTGGGCAGGTACAGTTCCTCGACGATCTCCCCGCCATTCTGCTCGACCACGTCGCGCATGATCCGGTTCGATTCTCGCGGATAGATATAGTCGGCGCCAACCAGAAAAAAACGCCGCCCGTGATGACGCAGCAGCCAGGCCCCCAGCTGCATGTTGTTCTGGTTCGGCACCGCGCCGGTGTAGATGACGTTCGGCGAATACTCGAAACCTTCGTAGATCGAGCAGTACCAGAGCAGCGCGTTGTTGCGCTCGATCACCGGCAGCACCGCCTTGCGGCTCGACGAGGTCGAGCAGCCGAAGATCACCGTGACGTCGTCCTCCTGCAGCATGTGGGCGGCCAGGCGCCGGTATTCGTCGAGGCTGCAGCGCGGGTCGTGCACCACCGGATCGAGCGGCGCGCCCGCCACGCCGCCGGCCGCATTGATTTCCTCGATCGCGAGCACGGTTCCGTAGAAATGCTCGGTTTCGGTCGCCGAGGTGGCGCCCGCGCGCGAGAACAGGACGCCGATTCGCCAGCCGGGTTCGGCGGACAAGGCGGGGCTGGTAGTCATACGAATGTCCTATCGATCGTACAGGGCCTGGATTGCCGCCGGGCAGCTTTGGGTCTGCAAGGCCAGCATCAGCAGGATTCTCGCCTTGCGGGCGCCCAGGTTGTCGGCGAGCACGGCACCGGCGGCCGCGAGCGTGCCGCCGCCGCCCTCGAAACCGTAGGCGGGGCGAACCCGCCCGTTCGGCACCTGGGTGGCGATCACCACCACCACGCCGGCGGCCAGCGCCTCGCGGATCGCGACGAACAGTTCCCGGTTGACGTTGCCGAAGCCGAGCGCCGCCACCACGATGCCGGCCGCGCCCGCGGCCACCGCCGCGCGCAGCAGCGTGCCGTCGGCGCCGGCGTACATCGGCACGATCTCCACGCGCGGCAGCTCGGCCGCCACCAGCGGCACATGCTGCCGGCGCAGCGGCGCGCGCGACATCACGAGGCGATCGTCGTCGACGCTGCCGAGCCAGCCGTGGTCGCCCGACTTGAAGGATTCTACGTCGGCCGTGTGGGTCTTGGTGGCCTCGCGCGCGGCGTTGACCTGGCCGTTGAGCACCACCAGCGTGCCCATCCCGCGCGCCTCGGGCGCCACGCACACGCGCGCCGCGTTCAGCAGGTTGCGCGGGCCGTCGGAATCGGGGAACGAGGCATTGCGCTGGGCGCCCGTCAATACCACCGGCTTGGCCGAGGCGATCGTCAGGTCCAGGAACCAGGCGGTCTCCTCCAGCGTGTCGGTGCCGTGCGAGACGATCGCGCCGGCGATCTCCTCGCGCGCCAGCGCCGCCGATACCGCCTGGTGCAGCGCGAGCCAGCGCGACGGCTCCATGTAGTCGGACGGCAGCTTGAACAACTCGGCCAGTTCCAGGCGCGCGACCCGGGCGATGGCCGGCACGCTCGCCAGCAGGTCCTCGCCGGAGAGCGCCGGCACCGCCGCGCGCGTCACCGGATCGAGCTTCATCGCGATGGTGCCGCCGGTGGCGAAACAGGCGCACAGCGGCAGCGCGTCCGGCGGTTGCCGCGCGTCGGCGGTGCCGCTGAAAGGGTTCATGTCCGCCATCGCCTCACACCCTCAGATGCTCGAAGATCGCCGCCGCCGCGCCCGGGTCCCTCGCCGCGCCCTGCTCGACGATCTCGCCCTGCTTGAGCACCGCGTAACGATCGGCCAGCCCCAGCGCGAACGGCACGTTCTGCTCGATCAGCAGCAGCGTGGTGCCGTGGCGCTGCCGCTCCCAGCGCAAGGCCTCGGCCAGGCGCTCGATCACCGACGGCTGCAGGCCCTCGGTGATCTCGTCGAGCAGGATCAGCGAGGCGCGCATCATCAGGGCGCGCGCCACCAGCAGCATCTTCTGCTCGCCACCGGACAACGTGCCCGCGTGCTGCCCGAGCCGGGTGCGAAACACCGGGAACACCTCGACCACCTCCTCGAAGCGCGCGTCGAACACCGAGGGATCGGCCAGCCCCAGGCGCAGGTTGTCGCGAATCGACAGGTCCTGGAACAGCGCATGCTCCTGCGGCGCGTAAGCCACCCCGGCCCGCGCGATGCGATGCGGCGGCAGCCGCGTGATCTCGCTGCCGTTCAGGCGGATCGCGCCGCCCTGGCTGGGCAGGTAGCCCATGATCGTCTTCAGCAAGGTGGTCTTGCCCATGCCGTTCTTGCCGAGCAGCGCCAGCGTCTCGCCCTCGGCGATCGACAGCGAGAGCTCGCGCAGCACGATCGAGGCGCGATATCCGCTGGTCACGCGCTCGACCTGCAATGCCATGGCGCTCATCGGTCATCTCCTTGTGTTGCCGTGCCGGCGTCGCCGGTCGGCTGGCCGGTCCCGGCGTAGATGGTGCGCACCAGCTCCGAATGGACCACCTCGTCGAAGCTGCCCGCCATCACGATGCGTCCCTGGTGCAGCACCACGATGCGGGTCGCGATCTCCTCGACGAACTCGAGATCGTGCTCGACCAGCAGGCAGCACAGCCCATGGCGATGCGCGAGCGAGGCCAGCACCGCGCCGATCCGGGTGCGCTCGGTCTTGGTCAGGCCCGCGGTGGGCTCGTCGAGCAGCACGATGCGCGGCTCCAGCGCCAGCACCATCGCCAGTTCGAGCGCCTGCTGCTCGCCGTGCGAGAGATCCCTGGCCGTCACCGCGAGCTTGCGGTCCAGCTGCGTGGCGCGCATCACTTCCAGCGCATAGGCCGGCAGCGCCAGCGTCGGCGCGCGGCGCAGCAGCGACGGCCGCTCCACCAGCGCGCCGGCGATCCGCAGGCATTCGGCCACGCTCAGCGTCTCGAAGATGTTGGCGTTCTGGAACTTGCGCCCGAGCCCGAAGCGCACGCCGTGCTCGGGCGCCAGGCGCCGGATGTCGTGCCCGCACAGCTCGACGGTGCCGGCGGAACGCTCGGCGCCGTCGCTCATGCAGCGCATCAGCGTGGTCTTGCCGGCGCCGTTCGGGCCGATCAGGCCGACCAGCTCGCCCGCGCGCGCCTCGAAATCGATCCCCTGCAACACCTTCAGGCTGCCGAAGCGTTTCTCGACGCCGGCCATGCGCAGGGCCGGGCCGTCAGGCGCCGCCACCCGTGCCGCGCCGGCGGCGCGCTCGACCAGCCGCGGCGTGCGCGCGGCGCGATCGAGCCGGAACGGCCAGGCCAGCAGCGGCACCAGCCCCTGCGGCAGCAGCACGATCACCAGCACGAAGGCCGCGCCGAGGATCAACTGCCAGGCGAACGGCATGCTGCCGCTCAGGTAGGAGGTCGCCACGTTGATCAGCAAGGCGCCGAGCACCGGCCCCCAGAGCGTGCCGCGCCCGCCCAGCGCCACCCAGATGATCAGCTGCGTGCCGAGCACGAAGCCGGTCAGCTCGGGCGCGACCACGCCGCTGAAGCTGGCGTAGCCGAAGCCGGCCACGCTGGCGACGATCGCCGCCGCCACCAGCAGCACGATCTTGACCCGCGAGGTGCGGATGCCCAGGTAGGCGCAGCGCGATTCGTTATCGCGGATCGCCAGCAGCACGCGAGCGCCGTCGCTGCGCACCACGGCCCAGGCCAGCAGCACGATCGCGGCCAGGCCCAGGCCCGCGATCCAGTACCAGGCCGACAGCGACAGGTCGAACATCGGGTAGCCGGTCAGGCCCGAGCTCGAGCCTGTCCACTCGCCGCCCGACAACAGCAGCTGGCTCAGCACGATCGGCAGCACCAGCGACATGACCGTGGCGAAGAACGGCGAGGCGCCCCGGTAGAAGGACAGCCAGCCCAGCAGCAGCGCGACCAGCGCCGCCGCCGCGATCGCGATGCCCAGCGCGAGCAGCACGTAGCCGGGCGAGAAGCCGCCGTGGGTGAACACCAGGGCCGCCGCGTAGGCGCCGATGCCGAAGAAGGCCGACTGCCCGAAGCTCAGGTAACCCGTGTAGCCCCACAGCAGGTCGACCGTGACCGCGACCATCGAGAAGAAGAAGGCCTGGATCAGCACGTTGAGCAGGTAGGTGCCGAACAGGAAGGGACCGCCGGCGAGCAGCGCGAGCGCCAGCGCGGCCAGCGCCAGCGGGCCGCCCGGCAGCGCGCCCTTGCGCCCGGGCGCCGGCGGTTCGCGATGTTCGCCCAGGCCGCGCCCGGCAAACCAGGTCTTGACGTCAGGCATGGGACAACCCCTTGGGAAAGACGCGCAGCGTCAGCGCCGCCAGCACCGCGATGGTCAGGCCGCCGAGCACCGGGCTGACGAAGGTGCTCACCAGCACCTGGCAGGCGCCGAACACCAGGCAGGTCAGCAGCAGGCCGAGCATCGAATAGCCGGACACCATCACCAGCATGAAGGCGTTGACCAGGTACGGCAGCCCCATGTTCGGATCGACGCTGGACAGCGGCGTGATCAGCATGCCGGCCAGCGAGCCGAGCGCGGCGCCAAGGCTGAAGGTGATGAAGCGGATGCGCCCCGAGTGAATCCCCAGGCCGCGCGCGAGGTCCTCGTTCATGATCACGGCGCGCGTCTTCACGCCGAAGCGCGTGCCGTTCAGCAGCGCGCTCAAGGCGGCGCACAGCACGATCGCGATCGGCACCAGCAGCAGCCGGTACGCCGAATAGGCCGTGCCGGCCACCGACAGCGCGCCGTTGACGGGCGCCTCGACGAACTGCACCTCGCGCCCGAAGCCCATCACGATCAACTGGCCGATCACGATGCCGAGCCCCCAGGTGGCCAGGATCGCGTCGAGCGGCCGCTTGTAGAGCGGCCTCACGATCGCCGCTTCGACCAGCATGCCCACCGCGACGCCGACCGCCAGCGACAGCGGCACCCCGAACCAGGGATCGAGCTTCAGTTGCGTGACGATGAAGCTGGCATAGGCGCCCATCGTGAGCAGCGCGCCATGCGCGAAATTGACGATCTTCATCACGCCGAAGATCACCATCAGGCCCGCCGTCACGATGAACAGCAAGGCGGCGGTGGTCAGGACATCCAGAGCGAGGACCATGAGCGTTTCCTCCGGGAGGTCATTGCTTGAGATTCGGGCATTGCGCGCCCGGATCGACGTTCGGGAAGGTCTGCAGGATCTTCACGCCGCCGTCGGGCTGGATCTGGCCGAGCCGCATCGAGAGCGGCGTGTGGTGGCTGCGATCCATGCTCACCTTGCCGCGCGGACCGTCGAAGCTCACCGTGCCGAGCGCCTGCACCACCTTGGCCGGATCGGTGCCGCCGGCCTTCTCGACGGCCGCCTTGTACAGGTAGAACGCCTCGTATTGCGGCTCCGACAGTTCGTTGGGCGTCTTCAGCTCGCGCCCGAAGCGTTGCTGCAGGGCCGCGAGGAACTTGCGGTTGGCCGGCGTATCGATGCTCGTGAAGTAGGAACCCGCCATGTAGATGCCGCCGGCGACGTCGCCCATGCTCTTCGCGGTGGCCTCGTCGATCGCCAGGTTGCCGTAGGGCAGCGTCATCCCCGCGCTCTTCAACTGCTTGGCGAGCGAGACGTTCGGCGCGCCGCCGGCGGTGGCGCTGATCAGCGCGTCGGGATGCGCGGCGCGGATCTTCGAGAGGATCGGCGTCCAGTCGGTGCCGTCGATCGGCAGGTATTCCTCGCCCACCACCTTGCCGCCATGCTGCTCGATGGTCTTCCTGGCGAACTCGAGCATGCCGCGGCCGAAGGCGTAGTCGTTGCCGACCAGGTAGAACTGCCTGGCGCCCTTGTTCTTCATGAAGTAGTCCACCACCGGCGCGACCTGCTGCTCGGGCACCCAGCCGTTCACGTACATCCAGGGGCTGCACGAGCGCCCCTCGTAGAACGAGGTATAGATCAGCGGTTTGCGGCCGCGGGCGACCGCCGGCAGCGCCGCGTTGCGGGCCGCGCTGGTCTCCATCGAGATCAGCGCGTCGACGTTCTTCTGGAACACCAGGGTGTCGTAGGCCTTCTGCGCGCCTACCGCGCCCGATGCGTCGTCGGCGATCTCCAGTTCGAGCTTGCGCCCCAGGATGCCGCCCGCGGCGTTGATCTCGTCGACGGCCAGTTGCGAGGCCTGCACGACGGCCGGCGCCACCACGCTGTTGGCGCCCGACAGGCCGACGGCCACGCCGACGCGAATCGGCTCGGCGGCCGACGCGGCGCTGCCGAACCAGGCCAGCGCGGCCAGCACGGCGGCGATGCCGCGAAGTTTGAATGCAGACATGTGGAGCTCCTTGATGAGGATGAATCGTGTGATGATCGGGATTGCTGAATGTGGGGCGCCGGCCTTCAAGGCCGGCTGGACGCGAGCTCGGCGGGCCTCGGCGCCTCGTAGGCCTCCGGGCGGCGATCGCGCTGCACGTGGTTGAAGGCATTGAGCGCGCGGCCGGCGCGGATCCGCTCGACGTCGAGCGGCGCGTAGAGGATCGCGGCCTGGTCTTGCGGCGCCGGGCCCGCCAGCGGCCAGCCGTCGCCGCCGACGATCAGGCTCTGGCCGATGAATAACTGGCCGCGCTCCGAGCCGATCCGGTCCGCGCAGGCGATCATCAGGCCGTTGCTGTGCGCGGCCGCCATCGCCAGCGTGGTGGCCATGGCCGGGCGATCGGCGGGCTGGGCCGGCATCGGCACCCAGTTGGTCGGCACGCAGACCAGGTCCGCGCCCTGCCCGGCCGCCAGCCGGAACACCTCGGGAAACCAGCCGTCGTAGCAGATCGCCACGGCCACGCGCCCGAATGCGGTGTCGAACACCGGCACGCCGAGGTTGCCGGGTTCGAAGAACAGGTTCTCCTGGCCCCAGAGATGCAGCTTGCGGTAGCGGCCGATCAGGCCGGCCGGGCCGATGAACACGGCCGAGTTGTAGAGTCGCTGGTCCTCGCGCTCGGCGATGCCGGCCACCAGGTGCACGCCGAGCCGGCGCGCGGCCTCCGACCAGGCGCGAACCGTCTCGCTGTCGGCCAGCGGCTCGGACAGCGCGAAGGCTTCGGCGCGGCTCGCGAACACGTAACCGCTGTTGGCCAGTTCGGGCAGCACGATGAGCGAGGCCCCCTGCGCGGCGGCCTGCTCGATGTAGCGGATCGATGCCTCGACGTTGTCCCGCGTATGGCCCACCCGCGGCTCCATCTGCACGCAGGCGACCAGGGGCAAGGCCTGGCTGGACGCCTCGGCGAGGCGTGATGGCTTGTCCAATTCGTTCTCCAAAAGCAAAAAGCCCCCGAACCGGCGTTCTCACGCAAGTTCGGGGGCTACGTAGCCTTCCATGTTCGGCGCGGCAACGTTGCCGCGATGGTGGCCGGGCCTTGCCCATCCACCATGGCCTCGAATGTAGGGCCGCCAAAAATAACCGTCAACGCCATCCGGGCCACTTACGGGTATGCCCTGATCGCATCGGTTCTCGAAGCCTTCGTCGATCGGCGCCCGGGTGCGCCGTGTTACCCTGCCAGCGCTCGCGCCGGCGAGCCGTCGCTTCACCGCCAATCACAACAACATCGAATCGATAACACAATGATCGCCAACATCCTGATCGGCCTGGTCGCCGCCATTCACATCTATATCGTGGTGCTCGAGATGTTCCTCTGGACCACGCCGAAGGGCCGGCGCGTGTTCGGGCTGACAGCCGAATTCGCGCAGCAGACGCGCGTGCTCGCCGCCAACCAGGGCCTCTACAACGGTTTCCTCGCGGCCGGTTTGATCTATGGCCTGGCCGCCCTCGACGGGCAGGCCTTCAAGCTCTTCTTCCTGGCCTGCGTGATCGTCGCCGGCGTGTTCGGCGCGGCCACCGCCAGCCGCCGCATCCTGTTCGTGCAGGCGCTGCCGGCCGCGATCGCCTTGATCGCCCTGCTCGCGAAGGTCTGAGCATCGGCCGGCCGGCCCGGCATCAGCGCTCGACGAGATCGCGCAGCGCCGCCTCCAGGCCGGCGAAACGGAACACGAAACCCTCGCGCTGCAGGCGCGCCGGCACGACGTGCTGGCCGTCGAGCAGCAGCTCCGCCATCTCGCCCGCCGCCCGACGCAGCGGCGCCGCCGGCAGCCGGAACCACGTCGGCCGCCGCAGCACCCGCCCCGCCGTGCGCGCGAATTCCGCCTGGCTCGGCGCCTCGGGCGCCACGGCGTTGTAGACGCCGCGCATCGCCTCACGATGCATCGCTTCGGCGACCAGGCGCAGCACGTCGTCGCGATGGATCCAGCTCATCACCTGCCGGCCATCGCCGAGGCGCCCGCCCAGGCCGACGCGATAGGGCAGCAGCATCGGCGGCAAGGCGCCGCCCGGCCCGAACACCAGCCCCAGCCGCAGCACCACCTTGCGGATCGGCCAGGCATCGAGCGGCGCGGCGGCGGCTTCCCAGCGCCGGCACAGCTCCGACATGAAGCCGCTGCCGGGCCGGCTGGTCTCGTCCAGCCGTTCCTCGGGCGCGCGCACGCCGTAGTAACCGATCGCCGAAGCCTGGATCCACAGCGCCGGCCGATGCGCGGCGCCCTCCACCCAGCGCAGCAGCGCCTCGGTCACGCCCACCCGGCTGGCCAGCAGCGTCGCCTGCCGTTTCGCGCTCCAGCGCGGCCCGAGCACCGGCGCGCCGGCCAGGTTGATCACCACATCAAAATGTTCGTGCGCATGCAACTGATCGAACGCCGTCACGCAGCGCACGCGCCCGCCGAACTGATAGGCGGCACGCAAGGGCGAGCGCGCCAGCAGCGTGACGCGGTGGCCGGCATCGAGCAATTGCCCGACCAGCGCCTCGCCGATGAAGCCGGTGCCGCCGGTCACCAGCACGCTGCGATGCGCCTGCCCCGCGAACGGATTGGCGGGCGGCGCGCGCCGCCCCATGCACCAGGCGGCCAGCCCGTCGCGCAGGCCCGAGGCAGCCACGCCGAGCGCGAACAGGCTCAGCAGCCAGCCGCGCCATCCCAGCTCGAGCCGCATCAGCGCCGTGGGCAAGGACGCCCAGTGCCACAGCTGCATCGCATAGAGCCCGAACACGGCGCCGCCATTGATCGCGAGCAGCGTGTGCAGCACGCGCTCGGTGGCGGGCAGCTTGCGGCTGCCGTCCTCCACCACGAAGTCCCACAAGGTCAGCAGCACCTCGACCAGCACCAGCGCGGCGATCGCCAGCGTCCAGGCGCCGAGGAAGGCCAGGTGCGCGATCGACGCGAAGGCCAGGCCATACAGCAGCGCGCGCACGGCATGGATCGCCAGCTCCAGGCGCGCCTTGGGGCGATGCGCGAGATCCTCGGTGAATTCATGGTGGTAGAGCGTATCGAAGCCGCCCATCAAGCCCTGCACGATCAGCAGGCTGACGGCCCAGTCGAGCGCGGGCACGGTGTTCATGCGCGGTCCTCCTTCCAGAGCCATAGCAGCGGCGGCACCATCAGCAGCAGCGCCGCCGCGTCCGCCACGAGATGCGAGCCGACCCGCGCCTGCCAGGAGATCAGCATGTCCTGCGGCGCCCAGAGCAGCAGCCCGGCCAGCAGCCAGCCCCAGGCCGCGCGCTGCCGCAGCCGGTTGCCGAGATGGACCAGCGCCAGCATCCAGACGCCCGCGCATTGCACGGTGGCGCCGAACAGGGCCAGCCACCATTGCTGCTGCAGGCGCGCCTCGGCCGGCGCGGCGCCCGGCCAGAAATGCGCTTCGATGCCCTGTTGATAGCCGTCGAGCAGCGAGCTGCCGGCCAGCCAGGGCAGCAGCGCGCCGACGAGCAGATGCGCGATCGCGGCGGCGTACATCCAGGTCACGACCCAATCGCGTTTCGAGCGCTGCGGGCCCCGATCCGCGGCAGCCGGCGCCGCACCGGAAGCCTCGCCGGCAGGCGCCTCGTTCTTCAGGAAGGGATTGCCGTGGAGCGCGCAACTGCCGTTGTCGCAGACGGGCTGCAGGCGATAGCCGAGGCGGCGGGAGACGGCGTGTCGATGACGCGCCAGCACGCGATACAACCCCGCGAACACGTCGCGCAGCCCCGGCACGCGCAAGGGCCAGGCACGCCAGCCGCGCCCGACCAGCGTATAGGCGGCCAGCATGCAATCGATTCCCACCAGCACGCGCCCGTCGGCCGTGCGGCTGTGCATCTCGCGGTTCATTGCGCCCAGCTCCATGCCCAGCGGCGCGGGATCGAAGCCGGGCGCGGCGATATCCACGAAGCCCAGCCGGCGATGCGCGTCCCAGCCCCGAAGACGCTGCATCTGGTCGACGCAGATCGGACAGCTTCCATCGAAGTACAGCACCAGCGCGGCGGGCGTCATGACCAGGATTCCTTTTCGACAGGCACTTCGATACGGGGTATCCAGCCGAGGTGCGAAGCGGTGGACACGAGCCGAATATTCTCATATTTCTGTAACGACAGAAATATGAGAATCAACAGAAATTTCTGTCGAGTGCGCACTGCCCCGTCCGCGCTTTCATTTCCCTGTCGCCCGGCTCGCGCGTCACGACCTCGCAGGCACATTCGCTGCTGATCCGCTTCGCATGCGGATCGCCTCGCTCGCCATATCCAGCAAGACATATCGCCGGTTTCGGGCCGTCGCCGCGAGCTTCGCGCGCCGGCATGCGATACCGCGCCCTGCCATCCCGCCGGCATCGAACCCCAAGCGGTTTGCATAGCGCGATTCCTCGTTTGCGGCGCATCGGCGCGTCGATAACAATCGAGCGCGGCATGCACCGATGCCCGCCACCGCCCTGCGATCCGCAAGGCACACAACACCGAACCCGCCCCACGCCGCCCCGGAGACGCCCTACATGCCAGACCCGAACGCCTCATCGAACGGCGCGCTCGATTCGCCCGAGCGCCGCGGCGCCATGCGCCGGCTCGCCATGAGCACGGCCGGCGCCATGACGGCCAGCCTGCTGCCCGGCGTGGCGCGCGCCGCCGGCGACGGCACGGCCGTCACACCGGTGCCCGCCACCGCGCCGCTGGAGGTCGCGCCCTGGACCCGCGAGCCGGGCGCGCCGCTGCTCACGCCGCCTTATGGCCTGCCGAGCCAACACGAAGCCGACGTGATCCGCCGCAGCGCGCGGCCGGCCGCGATGCCGGGCTCCGGCTCGTCGATGACGCCGCTGGCCAAGCTGCACGGCACGCTGACGCCGAACGGCCTCGTCTACGAGCGCCATCACGCGGGCGTGCCCGCCATCGATCCCGACCTGCATCGCCTGGCCGTGCACGGCCTGGTGCGCGAGCCGCGGCTCTACACGCTGGACGACCTGCTGCGCTTTCCCTCCGAGACGCGCATCCACTTCCTCGAATGCTCGGGCAACACGCGCAGCGAATGGAACGGCCCGAGCGGCCAGCCGGTGCAGTTCACGCACGGGCTGCTGTCCTGCTGCGAATGGACCGGCGTGCCGCTGGCCACCCTGCTCGACCAATCCGGCATCGATCCCTCGGCGCACTGGTTGCTGGCCGAAGGCGCCGACGGCGCGGCCATGACGCGCAGCCTGCCGCTGGACCGCATCCTCGATCGCGCGCTGGTGGTCTATGCGCAGAACGGCGAACGGCTGCGGCCGGAGAACGGCTATCCCTTGCGGCTGATCGTGCCCGGCTTCGAGGGCAATACCAACATCAAGTGGCTGCGGCGCCTGAAGCTGATCGCGGCGCCCGAGATGACGCGCGAGGAAACCTCGAAGTACACCAACCTGCTGGCCAACGGCTGCGCGCGCCAGTTCGTGTTCGAGATGGATGCGAAATCGGTGATCACGCGCCCCTCGGCCGGGCATCGCCTGGGCGCGCGCGGTTATTACGCCGTCAGCGGTTATGCCTGGTCGGGGCGCGGCCGGATTCGTCGCGTGGAGGTGTCGACCGACGGCGGCCGCCAATGGCGCGAGGCGCGGCTCACGGGCGCCGTGCACGATCGCGCGCTGACGCGCTTCGAGGCCGACTGGAACTGGGACGGCGCTCCCGCCGACCTGCAGAGCCGCGCGATCGACGAGACCGGTTACGTGCAGCCGACGCGCGAGGCGCTGGTGGCCGTGCGCGGCCTGAATTCGGAGTACCACTACAACGGCATCCAGAACTGGCATGTCGATGCGAGCGGCGAGGTGCGCAATGCCTGAACACCAAGGAGCAAGCCGGCCCGGCGTGTCGATCCGGATCCTGCTGGCCGCGCTGGCGGCCGTGGCGCTGGGCTCGGCCTGCACCGGCGGCGGCGGCGGCGGCGGGACCGGGCCGGCAGCCATGACGGCGACCACGCCCGCGCATCAATACAATCTGGGCCAGCCCGTGACCGAAGCCGCCTTGTCGGCCTGGAACATCGATATCGGGCCCGATGGCCAGGGCCTGCCGCCCGGCTCGGGCAGCGTCGCGCACGGCGGCCGGATCTACCAGCAGAAATGCGCGATGTGCCACGGCGCGAAGGGCGAAGGCGGCATCGGCGATCCGCTGGTGGGCGGCATCGGCAGCCTGGCGAGCCAGAAGCCGAAGAAGACGGTCGGCAGCTACTGGCCCTACGCGACCACGCTGTTCGACTACATCCGCCGCGCCATGCCCTACAACGCGCCCGGCTCGCTGAGCGCCGACGAGGTGTATGCGCTCAGCGCCTACCTGCTCAACCGCAACGGCATCGTGCCGGACGGCACCACGCTCGACGCGACCACGCTGCCCCGGGTCAGGATGCCGAATCGCGACGGCTTCGTGCCCGATCCGCGGCCCGGCACGCTGTAGCGGCAAGCCGGGCCTGCCGGCCGCTCATTTCAGGTGCGCGCGCACGCGTTCGACGATGGCCTCGAAGCTCGGGCGGCTGGCCACCTCTGCCCCGAGGCAGGCGGCCGCGAGCGCCGCCAGTTCGTCGAGCGCGGCCGAGCGGCCCGCCTCGGTGCGTTCCAGCAGTTCCTCCAGCAGGCAGCCGAAGGCCCGCACCTCGATGCGCTGCAGGGCGAAGCGGCGCGCCTCGTCCTGCGTGTCGTACAGCGAGGCCGCGCCGAAATCGCCGAGCAGCGCATGGCCGGCGCCGTCGTGCAGGATGTTGTGGGCATACAGGTCGCCATGCACGATGCCGCGTCGATGCAGATGCGCGGCCGCCGAGGCGATGCCGTGCGCGATCCGCAGCGTGGTGCCGAGGCTGAAGCGTCGATCCTCGGCATAGACGTCGCGCGTGCAACTGTCGAAGCTCGGCGGTCCCGCCAGGTTCTCGAAGTCGTGCTCGACCAGCGGCATCACCAGCCCCTGCTCCTGCATCGGATGGCCGCCGAGGCGGCCCAGCGCGCCGATCAGGCCGGCATGCGTGCCGGCATGCAGGCAGGCGGCCATCTCGCGGTCCGGCAGGCCGTCGCTGGTCACCGCGCCCTTGAACAGCTTCACCGCCACCGCCTGCTGCGGATGATGATCGGCCGACAGGCGCGTGGCGCGATAGATCACGCCCGAAGCGCCCTCGCCGAGCTTCTGGCCGAGCGCGAGCGTGTGCCAGGCGATCGTGGCCACCGAGCTGTCGGCCATCGCCTCGGCCTCCAGCGCCGCGGCGAACAGGTTGCCGGCATACGCGAGCCAGGCCAGGCGCGGCAGGCGCAGCAGCCACTCGGGCAGGCTCTCGAAGCGGTTGGCCGCCAGCCGCACCAGCTCGAGCCGCGTGCAGGCCGCCATCTCCCCGGGCAGCGCGGCCAGCCGGTTGCCGGCCAGCATCAGCTTCTGCAACTCGGCGCAGCGGCCGATTTCGGGCGGCAGCGTCTCGATCTCGTTGTCGGTCAGGATCAGCCAGCGCAGGCGCGGCGGCAGGGCCGCGCCCGGCACCGAGCGGATCCGGTTGGCCTTGAAGCCGACCATGCTCAGTTGCGCGCACTCGCCGAGCACCGGCGGCAGTTCGGTGAAGGGATTGTTCGAGGCGAACAGCACGCGCAGGCGGCCCAGGCGGGGCAGGTCGTCGGGCAGGCTGGTGAGCGCGTTGCCCGACAGGTCGAGTACCTCGAGCGTGTCGGCCAGCTCGAAGATCTCGCGCGGGAATTCGGTGAGGCCGGCGGCAAGCTTCAACTGCCGGGCGCCGGCGAGCTTGCCGGCTTTCAACTGTTCCACGGTGGTGGTCACGGTCGGGGGCGGCGGGCGCCGCGATAGTGGGGAACGCTTCGATTCTAGCGGCATCGATCGCGGCGCGACAGCGGATCGCAAGGCGGCGCACCGGTTCCAGGCGCCCCGGTTAACCCTGCCGGGTCGAGGCATGGCCCTCGCTCCGGGCACGGGGATTGCCCCTCGCCGAGGGTAGCCGCGCGGCCTCGCCGGGCCCCGCGCCCCGCGATGCCCGTCGCACCGCCCCGGCAGCGGCGTGCCGCGCCGTCGCCGTGCTAGCGTGGGCCGGGTAATTTCTGCATGTCCCGCCCGGCCGCGCGCGGCCTGTCCGCCATCTCCGCCATCCAACGACACCGAACGAGGGCCCTTCGATGACATCCGCACCATCCCCCGCTTCCGGCTCCGCCGCCTCGGCACCGCTGCCCGCGCCGCGCGACCCGCATCTGCGCGAGCTGGCCAACTGCATCCGCTTCCTGTCGATGGACGCGGTCCAGCACGCCAACAGCGGCCATCCCGGCGCGCCGCTCGGCATGGCCGACATCGCCACCGTGCTGTTCCGCGACTTCCTGCGCTTCGACGCGGCCGATCCGCACTGGATCGATCGCGACCGTTTCATCCTCTCGAACGGCCATGCCTCGATGCTGCTCTACAGCCTGCTCTACCTGACCGGCTACCAGGACATGACGATCGAGCAGTTGCAAAACTTCCGCCAGGTCGGCAGCAAGACCGCCGGCCACCCGGAATACCGCCACGCGAACGGCATCGAGCTGACCACCGGGCCACTCGGCCAGGGCATCGCCGAATCGGTCGGCATGGCGCTGGCCGAGCGCATCCTCAACGCGAAGTTCGGCGGCGAGCTGGTCGACCACTACACCTACGTGTTCCTCGGCGACGGCTGCCTGATGGAGGGCATCAGCCAGGAGGCCATCTCGCTGGCCGGCCATCTCAAGCTGGGGCGGCTGATCGCGTTCTGGGACGACAATTCGATCTCGATCGACGGGCCCACCCGGCTGGCCGTCTCCGACCAGGAGATCGAGCGCTTCCGCGCCTCCGGCTGGCGGGTGCTGGAGATCGACGGCCACGACACCGACGCGATCCACGAGGCGATCGCCACCGCGCGCGCCAGCGACGAGCAGCCGACCCTGATCGCCTGCCGCACCATCATCGGCTTCGGCTTGCCGACCCGCGCCGGCACCCAGAAGGCGCACAGCGACGCGCCCGGCGAGGAGGAGATCGCCGGCGCGCGCGAGCGGCTCGGCTGGCATTCGCCGCCGTTCGAGATCCCCGACGCGCTGCTGCGCGAATGGCGCGAGATCGGCGCGCGCGGGCGCGAGGCACGCATGGCCTGGGCCGAGCGTGTGAAGCAGGCGCCCGATGCGCTGCGCCGCGAGTTCGAGCGCCGCAACGACGGCAAGCTGCCGGCCGATTGGAAACAGGCGATCGCCGAGGCGCGCCGGGCCTTCGTCGACAGCGGCGACGAGATGGCCACCCGCAAGGCCAGCGGCGCCGTGCTCGACCGCCTGTTCGCGGCGATCCCCGAGCTGCTGGGCGGCTCGGCCGACCTCACGCCCTCGAACAACACCAAGGCGAAGCAGCAGGTCGAGATCGCCCCGGGCCGCTACGACGGCGCCTATATCCACTACGGCGTGCGCGAGCACGGCATGGCGGCCGCCATGAACGGCATCGCCCTGCACGGCGGGCTGATCCCTTACGGCGGCACCTTCCTGTGCTTCTCCGACTATTGCCGCCCGGCGATCCGCCTGGCCGCGATGATGCGCATCCGCACCATCTTCGTGATGACGCACGACTCGATCGGGCTCGGCGAGGACGGCCCGACCCACCAGCCGGTCGAACACCTGGCCGCGTTGCGCGCGATTCCACAGCTCGGCGTGTATCGCCCCGCCGACGCGGTCGAGACCGCCGAATGCTGGGAACTGATCCTGGAGCAACCGCGCCGCGCGGCCCTGCTCGCGCTGTCGCGCCAATCGCTGCCGCTGCTGCGCCGCGACGCTGCCGGCGAGAACCGTTCGGCGCGCGGCGCCTACGTGCTGCACGAGGCCGAGGGCGGCCCGCGCCGGCTGACCTTGCTGTCGACCGGCTCGGAGCTGCAACTGGCGGTGAAGGCACGCGAGACGCTGCAGGCGCAAGGCGTGCCGACGGCGGTGGTATCGATGCCGTGCCGGCTGCTGTTCGAGGAGCAGGACGCCGCCTACCGCCGCGCGGTGCTCGGCGACTCACCCGCGCGGGTGGCCGTGGAGGCCGCCGTCGAGCTGGGCTGGGAGCGTTACCTGGGCCCCGAGGGCCGCTTCGTCGGCATGCACGACTTCGGCGAATCCGGCAAGTACGAGGCGGTCTATCGCAAGTTCGGCATCACCGCCGAGGCCGTGGTGCAGGCCGCGCGCGAGGTGCTGGAGGCGCTGGACCAGCCGGCTGGCGGCCGCTAGGCCCACCGCTCACACCGCCGGCGCCGTGGCTTCCACCACCTCGCTCACGCTCTTGCGGCGCCGCGCGAACCACGACATCGCCACGCGATCGAGCGCGGTGCAGAGCACCAGGTAGAGGAAGGCCACGAACAGGAACACCGGGATCGGATAGACCATCAGCCGGTTGTTGACCTGGGTGGCGACGAAGGACAGCTCGTTGACGCCGACGATATAGGCCAGCGAGGTGTCCTTCACCAGCGAGACCCACTGGTTGACGAAGGACGGCGCCATGATCCGCACCGCCTGCGGCAGCACCACCTCGCGCAGCGTCTGCCAGCGCGTCAGGCCCAGCGACAGCCCCGCCTGCCATTGCGCGTCGCCGACCGCGACGATCCCCGCGTGCACCGAATGCGCCAGATAGGCGCCGCCGATCAGCGACAGCGCGCAGACCACCGCCGCCAGCCCCGGCACGTCGACATGGAACAGGATCGGCAGCAGGAAGTAGGTCCAGAAAATCAGCATCAGCACCGGAATCGCGCGGAAGAAGCCGATCACCACCAGCAGCGGCACGCGCGCGGCGCGCCCCGCCATCGCCAGCGCGATGCCGGCGGCGAAACCGAGCAGCCCCGAGGCGATCGCCGAGGCTACCGCCAGCACCAGGGTGAGCGCCGCGCCGCCGAGCGGGCCGTCGGGGAAGGCGCCGACCAGCAGGTAGCGCAGGTTGCCGGCGAACAGCTCCCAGGGCATCATCGGCGCGCTCCCAGGCGGGTATCGCGCAGATGCCGGATGGTGTGCAGCGCGGCCTCCAGCGCCGCGATCGCGAGGATATAGAGCAGCGTGGCCACGCCGAAGGCCTCGAAGGTGCGGAAGCTTTCGGTTTCCACCTGGCGCGAGGCATAGGACAGCTCGGCCAGGCCGATGGCCATGGTCAGCGAGGAATTCTTCACGAGGTTCATGTATTGGCCGAACAGCGGCGGCAAGGCGATGCGCACCGCCTGCGGCAGCACGATATGGCGGAACGCCTGCCAGGGCGTGAGCCCGAGCGCGGCGGCGGCCTGCCATTGGCCCTCGCGCACGCCGGCGATGCCCGAGGCGAACTCGCCGGCCACGAAGGCCGCCGTGTAGCAGCTGAGGCCCAGCCAGCCCGCCAGGAATTCGAACGAAGGCCAGCGCAGCGCGCCCGCCGGCGTCGGCAGGACGTGCTGCGCGTTGAGCCAGGCGATCGCCTCGTCGGGCAGCAGCGTGGCCGCGCCGAAGTACCAGAAGAACAACTGCACCAGCAGCGGCGTGTTGCGAAAGGCACCGATATGGAGCCGCGCGAAGCCGCGCACGGCGCGCCAGCGCGAACGGCCCGCCAGCGCCAGCGCGGCGCCCAGGCAGGTGGACGACAGGCCGGCGGCGAGCGCCAGCCCGAGCGTCACGCCGAACCCCTGCCACAGCCACAGCAGGTACTTCGGCGCGAGGAAGCTATCGATCATCTTGGCTTGCTGCCGTTACGTCGCGAGGCTCAGGTCTTGTCGCCGATCTTGAAGGTGCGCGTGAGCGGCGTCTTGGTAGTCGGCCCGAACCAGCGGTTGTAGATGGTGTTGGCGGTGCCGTTCGCCTCCAGCCCCTTGAGCGTGTCGTTGACGAAGGCCACCAGGCGCGGCTCGCCCTTCGGGATGCCCACGCCCATGTAGTCGTTGGTGATGGTGAACGGCGGGATCTCGTACTTCTGCTTGTCCGGCACGTTGGCGAGCAGGCCCACCAGCTTGGGGCCGTCCTGCGTGATCGCCTGCACGTTGCCGGCGCGCAGCGCGGCGAACGCGAAGGGCGTGTCGTCATAGGCCACCACGGTCGCCTTGGGGAACTGCTCGCGCACCGCGATCTCGTTGGTGGTGCCCTTGTCGGCGCCGATGCGCAGGCCGTCGAGCTGGTCCTTCGACTTCAGCACGCCCTTCTTGGCCAGGAACTGCTGGCCCGAGGAGAAATACGGAATGCTGAAATCGACCTGCTTGGCGCGCTCGTCGGTGATCGTGAAGTTCGCCAGCACCAGGTCGACCTTGCGCGAGGTCAGGAACGGAATGCGGTTGGCGGGGTTGGTCGATTGCAGCTCGAGCTTGACGCCGAGCTTGTCGGCCAAGGCGCGGGCATAGTCGACGTCGAGCCCGACGATATGGTTGCTGGCCGGGTCGACATAACCGAAGGGCGGGTTGCTGTCGAAGGTGGCCACGCGCAGCACGCCGGCCTGCTTGATGTCGTCGAGGCGATCGGCGTGGGCGAGCGAGGGTGCGAGAGCGGCGAAGCCGGTGAGCGCGGCGAGCGTCGCGGCGAGCAGTGTCTTTTTCATCTTGGCGTTCCGTGTGCGGTGGTGATCCCTGCACCGGCATCGATCGTGTCGACCCGGTGGCGCGCCATGTTGACATCGGCCGCCGCGCCGGCGAAACGATGAATTCTCCTGAACAAAGCAGCAAAGCTGCTAAGCGGCGCGGATTCGGAAACAGCGGGAAACAACGGCCGGCACCGCAGCCGGCCGCGCCGACTGGCTACGCCCATCGCGATGATTTATCATCGGGCCCATATCGCGGGCCGGCCTTGTCGAAGCGACCGCCCGCCTCGCGCCGCGCCCGGCCCCCTCCCATCGTCGAGCCCGTCACATCATGAGAAAAACCATGCCGCGCGGGCCCCTGCGCAGCGCCGCCGTCCTCGCGCCCGCCCTATCCCTGCCCCTGGCCGGCTGCGCCTCGCGCGGCGCCCCCGCCTACGAACTGTTCGGCGCCTACTTCCCGCTCTGGCTGCTCAGCGCCGTGCTCGGCGTGATCGCCGCGATCGTCGCGCACCGCGTGTTCGTCGCCACCGGCTGGGCCGCCACCGTGCCCTACCAGCTCGCCGTGTGCAGCGCGCTCGGGCTGGTGGTGGCGGTGATCGTCTGGCTGGCCGGCACGGGGCCCTTCGCATGAAGGCCGCCGGCGTCGCCCGCCCCTCCGCGAAGGGCCGCCTGATCGCGCTGGCGATCGTGGTGCTCGGCATCGCCGCGCTGGCCTATGCCTGGCATCGCACCACCGCCTATCCCTCCACCGACGACGCCTCGATCGACGCCGACGTGGTGCACGTGGCCTCGCCGGTGGGCGGGCGCATCGTGCGGCTCGCGGTGCACGAGAACCAGCGCGTCGCCAAGGGTGCGCTGCTCTACCAGATCGATCCCGTGCCCTATCGCCTGACGGTGGCCCAGGCCCAGGCCGACCTCGAACTCGCGCAAGCCTCGCTGGCCACGCGCCGCCGCTCGCTGATCGGCGAGCGCGCCAACGCGACGGTCGCCGCCGAGCAGGTCAAGCGCGCCACGCAGAACCACGATCTCGCCACGCGCGACGTGAACCGGCTCGCGCCGCTGGCCGCGCAGGCCTATGTCAGCGCCCAGCAGTTCGACCAGGCCAAGGTCCGCCAGCGCGACGCGGCCGTGTCGCTGGCGCAGGCGCGCGAGCAGCAGCGCGCCTCGGCGCAGACCATCGGCGACGAGGCCGACGCGATCGCCACCCTGCACGCGCGCGAGGCCGCGCTGGCCCGCGCGCAACACGCGCTCGACGACACGGTGGTGCGCGCCCCGCACGACGGGCTGGTGACGGGCCTGTCGGTGCTGGAGGGCGAAACCCTGGCGCCGAACCAGTCGATCTTCACGCTGATCGACGCGAGCGAGTGGTTCGCGGTCGGCAACTTCCGCGAGACCTCGCTGAACCGCATCGCGGTGGGCGACTGCGCCACCGTCTACTCGATGATCGACCGCGGCCGCGCGATGACGGGCAAGGTGGTCGGCATCGGCGCCGGCATCGCCGACAGCGATCGCATCAACCTGCCGCGCTCGCTGCCGATCGTGCAGCGCTCGGTGAACTGGGTGCATGTGGCGCAGCGCTTCCCGGTGCGCGTCAGGCTCGACGAACCCGATGCGCGGCTGGTGCGCGTGGGCGCCAGCGCGATCGTCGAGGTCCGGCATGGCTCGGCCTGCCGCTGAGATCCGCGCGCCGGGCCCGCGCGAGCTGCTGCGCCTGCTCGCGCCGTTCCCGGGCCGCGCCGCGATGGCCTGGCGGATCGCCCTGATCTGCGCCGTCACGGTGCTGGTGGCCAGCGTCTACGGCACGCCCGAGGCGGCGCTGTCCGCCTACGTGGTGTTCTTCCTGAACCGCGCCGACCGCGTCACCAGCAGCCTGCTGGCCGTCGCGCTGATGCTGATCGTGAGCATCGTGATCGCGCTGGTGCTCGGCGTGGCGATCCTCAGCATCGACTACGCGATCCTGCGGGTGGCCTGCATGGTGGTGCTCTCGGTCGGGCTGCTGTACCTCACCTCGGCCAGCAAGCTGCGCCCGGTCGGCGCGATCCTGGCGATGATCGTCGGCTTCGGGCTCGACGAGCTCGGCCTCGCGCCGTTCGGCGAGGCCGCCACGCGCGCGCTGCTCTATGTCTGGCTGATGGTCGCGATTCCGGTGGGCGTGTCGATCGTGGTCAACCTGCTGGTGGCGCCCTCGCCGCGCCGGCTCATGCTCGGCCAGCTCGCCCGGCGGCTGCGGCTGGCCGCGCGGCGGCTGCAGGGCGACGAGGCCGCCCGCGACGGCTTCGACGCCGCCCTGCGCGAGGGCGACAAGCCCTTGCTCACCTGGCTCAAGCTGTCGAAGCTGGAAGGCTCGACCTCCGCGGCCGACGTCGGCCCGCTCCGGCAGGCCATCGCGTCGAGCACCGCGCTGCTGGTGACGGTCGCGCTGGCCGATCGCGAGCCCGAGGCGCGCTTGCCCGACGAGCTTCGCGCGAGCCTCGCCGCCACGCTCGACGAGATGGCCGCCATCCTCGAACGAGGCGGCTACCCGGTGGAGGTAAGGCTCGCGCCGCCGCCGGCCGAGGCGCTGCCGCCGCTCGCGCGCGCCGTGGCGACGGAGCTGCACGCGGTGATCACGCAATTCGCCGAGCCTGCCGCACAGGCCGCGCAAGCCTCGCCGCCGCCCGCCGCCGAAACCGCGCCGCCGCCGAAGCCGGGCGGCGGCTTCTTCCTGCCCGACGCGCGCAGCAACCCCGACCACGTCCGCTACGCGCTGAAGACCACCGCCGCCGCGATGTTCTGCTACCTGCTCTACTCGCAGCTCGACTGGTCCGGCATCCACACCTGCTTCATCACCTGCTACATGGTCTCGCTCGGCTCCACCGCCGAGACCGTCGAGAAGCTCACGCTGCGGATCGCCGGCTGCCTGGTCGGCGCGCTGTTCGGCACCGCCGCGCTGGTGTTCGTGGTGCCGGCGCTGTCCTCGATCGAACAACTGCTGGCGCTGGTGCTGGTGGGCGCCTGGCTGTCGGCCTGGGTTGCGTTCGGCTCGCCGCGCATCGCCTACGCCGGCTTCCAGGTGGCCTTCGCCTTCTTCCTGTGCGTGATCCAGGGCGCCGGCCCCGGCTTCGACCTGACGCTCGCGCGCGATCGCACGATCGGCATCCTGATCGGCAACCTCGTGGTCTACCTGGTGTTCACGCGAATCTGGCCGGTCAGCATCGGCAAGCAGATCGACGTGGCCCTGGCCGCGCTGCTCGGCCAATGGCGGCGCCTGGCGACGGTGGCGCAGCCGGCCGAGCGGCGCGTGCTGGCCGCCGAGGCCTTCGCGCGACACGGCGCGATCGCCCAGGAGCTCGGCCTGATTCATTACGAACCGTCCTGGGTGCGGCCGGCCGCGGGCTGGCTGAGCAGCCGGCGGCGCGCGCTGGCCGAGCTCGGCGCGCTGGAGGCGCCGCTGTTCCTGCTCGCCGAGCGCGAGCCCGGCGATGCGGCGATCGGCGCGCGGCTCGCGCGCGTGACCGAATTGAACGACGGCGGGCTGGGCGATGGCGGGCTGAAGGACGGCGGCCTGAACGACAGCACGCTGGGCGACAGCACGCTGAAGGACAGCGGGCTGAACAAAGGCAAGCTGAACAACGACGAGTTGAACGACGGCACGCTGGACGACGGCGAGCTAAACCACGACAAGCTGAACGACGGCAACGCACCCGCCGCCAGCGCCTCGGCAGTGCCTTCCGCCACCACCGCCGCCCCACATCCCGAGCCAGGCACCGCCGCCACCCCGCGCGATGCCTTGCTGAACCTGATCGACGCGCGGCTGGCCCGGATCGCCGAGGCCGCCCGTCAAGCCGGACCGAAGGAGCCCGCCCCTCATGCGTCGACCTGAATCGACGGTCGCCCCCATCGCCACCGCCCTCACCGCCGCCCTGGCCGCCAGCCTGGCGCTGGCCGGCTGCGCGACCTCCTCGATCGAGCTGGCGCCGGAAGCGCCCGACCGGCCCTGGACGGCGCCCACCTCGGCACAGGGCGAGATCGTCTCGTCGCCGGCACGCGCCGCCGCCCAGGGCGCCGCGCGCGACTACACGCTGCCGGCCACGCCCGCGCTGGCCTCGGTGGCGCCGCCCGCGGCGCTCGACGCCGCGCATCCCTACACGCTGCCCGAGCTGATCGACCTGGCCGAATCGAGCAACCCGCTGACGCGCATCGCCTGGAACGACGCGCGCAACGCGGCGCTGGCGGTCGGCATCGCCAAGGCGGCCTACCTGCCGCAACTGTCGGCCACGGCGATGGGCGCCTACCAGACCAGCCACGGCTCGACCTCGACCCTGCTCGGCGACGCCTCCAGCGACAACACCGCGCACGGCACCATCTCGGCGCTCTCGCTGCAATGGCTGCTGTTCGACTTCGGCGGGCGCGCGGCGCGCGTGGAGGTGGCCGAGCAGGCCTCGATCGCCTCGAACGTGGCCTTCACGGCGGTGCACCAGCAGGTGATCCACGACGTGAGCGTCGCCTATTACCGCTACGACGCCGCGCGCTCGCGGGCCCGCAGCGCGCGGCAGGGGCTGGCCAACGCCGACGCGATCCTGGCGGCGGCCCGCGCGCGGCTCAAGCACGGCGTGGGCACCGTGGTCGAGGTGGCGCAGGCGACGCAGAATCGCGCCCAGGCCAATCTCGCGCTGGTGCAGGCGCAAGGCAGCGAAAGCGACAGCTACCTGGCGCTGGTGTCGGCGCTCGGCATCTCGCCGCTGTCGAAGCCGCTGATCGCCGAGCTGCCCGAGCGGCCGCTGCCGTCCACGCTGGGCGCCTCGGTGGACGCGATCGTCGCCGACGCGATCGCGCGCCGTCCCGACCTGCAGGGCGCCTATGCGATGGAGAAGGCCAATCGCGCGAAGATCCGCGCCGCCGAAGCGGCCTTCATGCCGAAGGTGTTCCTGTCGGCCTCCACGTCCTATGCGAGCGGCCATACCGCGATCTCGGCGCTGCCGGCGATCGGCGACCAGTCGCCGACCGTCAACCTGAACGGCAGCCGCTACGGCAGCGGCGTGTTCCTCGGCGTGACGATTCCGCTGTACGACGGCGGCCTGCGCTCGGCCGTGCTGATGCAGGCGCGCAACGACGCGCAAAGCGCCTCGGCACGGCTCACGCGCACCCAGGATGAAGCGGTGCGCCAGGTGGTGGTGGCGCAGAACGCCGTGCAGACCAGCCTCGCCTCGCACGAGGCGGCGCAGGCGCTGGTCGAGGCCGCGCAAACCAGCTACGACGCGGCGCTGACCGCCTACCGCAGCGGCGTGGGCTCGATCACCGACGCCACGCTCGCCCAGAGCCAGTTGCTCGCGGCGCGCAATGCCGAGGTGGACAGTTACGCCGGCGCGCGCTCGGCGGCCGCGGCGCTCGCGCTGGCGACGGGGACCATCGGCTCGTCGTCGCCGTGAAGCCGCCATGAAGTCGGCTGGATATCGATGAGGGATCACACGAGCTAGCGCGCCACCGCTTCCGCGGCCTGCGCCGTTTCCTCCGCGACCGGCCGCGCGACGCGCCAGCCCAGCAGCAAGGCACCCGCCATCAGCAGCGCCGCGATGTAGTAGGCGAAACCCGGCATCGGCCGCGCCAGTTGCGTGCCGATCGACCAGGAGAAGGCCGCGCCGTAGACCAGCGGCCCGAGGATCGCCGCGAGCCCCGAGAAGGCCTGCAGGGACCCCTGCAACTGCCCCTGCTCCAGCTCCCCGACGCGCCGCGTCATGAGCCCCTGCAAGGCCGGCATGAACAGGTTGAACAGCACGTAGACGGGCATGATCGCCAGGTAGGCGATGCCCGTGGCCGCCAGTCCGAAGCAGGCGTAGCCGATCACGCCGCCGGCGGCGCCCAGCAGCAGCGCGCCGCGCTCGCCCACACGCGCCACGATCGGGCCCACCAGGCCGACCTGCACCAGGGTGCCGAGCGCGCCGCTCAACATCATCACCAGGCCGATCTGCGCCGGGCTCCAGCCATAGCGATAGCCGCCGTAGAGCACGAAGATGGTCGGCGCCACCATCCAGGCCAGCGGGAACAGGAAGGCCAGCAGCGCGAGCCCGAACAGGTCGCCGCGCGAGCGCAGCCAGGCGAAGGACGCGAAGGGATTGAGGCGGCGCCAGTCGAAGCGGGGCGCGCGCGCCTCGGGCGCCAGCGATTCGGGCAGCGCCTTGAGCCCGTAGAGGAAGTTCAGCGTCGCCAGCACGCCGGACAGGTAACAGGGCAGCCGCAGGTCGATGCCGGCCAGCAGGCCGCCGAGCACCGGCCCGGCCAGGAAGCCGAAGCTGACCGCCGCGCCGATCCGCCCGAAGGCGCGCGCCCGGCCCTCGGGCGGCGTCACGTCGGCCACGTAGGCATTGGCCGTCACCAGGCTGGAGGCGGTCACCCCGCTCAGCACGCGGCCCACGAACAGCCAGGCCAGGTTCGGCGCGAGCGCCATCGCGAACGCGTCGAGGGCGAAGCCGAACAGCGAGACCAGCAGCACCGGCCGGCGCCCGATGCGGTCCGACAAGGCGCCGAAGGCCGGCCCGCAGACCAGTTGCATCGCCCCCCAGGCCATCGCGAACAGACTGCTCCACTCGCTGGCCTGGGCGGTGTCGCCGCCCGTCATCAGCTTGATCAGGTTCGGCAGCACCGGCAGCACGATGCCGAAGGACAGCGAGTTCATCAGCGCGGTGGCCAGCAGGAAGCCGAACGCCGCGCGCGAATCGCGGCGAGCCGGGCTCGGGGACGTCAAGCCCATCGTCCCTCCCTCGCGACACGTCTCGGCCCGCCGCCGGCTGCCGGGCGCGAGCCCGCAGCTCCCCGCGCGCTACCCTCTCTCGTCGTCATGCTTGCGCTCATTCCCGTTCCTCGCCGTGCAATGCCGGCCGCCGCGCCAGGGCCGCGCCGATCGCCCGGCCCAGCTTGTCGGCATGCAGCTTGATGATGGTTTCGTGATTGCCCGGCACGCTCACCAGCTCGATGTCGGCGCGCTCGACCAGCGCCTCCCAGCCCAGCGCCTCGGGCAAGGCGGCATGCCCCTCCAGCGGCGTGATGGCGGCATCGGCCGCGGCGAACACATGCATCGCCACCGGCACGCGCCTGGGCCGCCAACTGCTCATGGCCCTGCCGTGCGCCACCAGGCGCTCCAGGAACAGCCGGTTCTCCCGCGCCGTCTCGTAGGACAGGTGCCAGAGCGGCCGGCCCGCCTCGCGGCGCGCCTCGATCGCCTGCACCATGGTCTCGATCAGCGCCGCGATATCGCCGGCATGCTCGAAGTCGATCGTATCCGCATCGAAGTCGCTGAAGTTGTTGATCGCGAACGAATGTAGCGCGACCCGCGCGATCTGCTCCCGGTCGATGGCCGGCCCCTCGGGCGGCAGCGTGGTGTCGAACACGCCGAGGAACTCGATCTCCTCGCCCTGCCCGATCAGTTGCGCGGCGATCTCGTAGGCGATCAGGCCGCCGAAGGACCAGCCCGCCACGCGATACGGCCCGCGCGGCTGGATCGAGCGCATCAGCCCGACGAAACGCGCGGCGATCGTCTCCAGCGTGTCCGGCTGCGGCTGGCCGAGCGCCAGCGGCGGCAGGCCCACCACCGGGATCGACGCATCGATATGGGCGGCGAGATGCTCGAAATACCAGGAATAACCCTGCAGCGTGTGGGTCAGGAACAAGGGCCGCTCGCTGCCCGAGGCGTGGAAGCTCACGAATTCGGCACCGCTGTCGGCATCGTTCGACTGGCGGCCCGCGAATTCGCTGGGCGCGGCCCGCGCCGTCTCGATCCAGGCCGCCAGCCTGGCCACCGTGCGCGTGTCGAAGATGCTGCGCACCGACAGCTTCACGCCGGTCTGCTCGCTCGCGCGCGCCGCCACCTGCGCCGCCATCAGCGAATGGCCGCCGATCGCGAAGAAGTTGTCGTGGCGGCCGACCCGCCAGACTTCCAGCGCCTCGCCCCAGATGCCCGCCAGCATGCGCTCCAGCTCGCCGACCGGCGCCTCGTAGGCCAGGCCGGCCTCGCTGGCCGCGCCGGGATCGATGGCGCGCAGCGCGAGCCGGTCGAGCTTGCCGTTGGGCAAGGCCGGCAGCGCCTCCAGCGCCACGAAGCGGCTCGGCACCATCTGCGCCGGCAGGCGCTCCGACAACCAGGCGTGCAGCGTGTTCGCGTCGGGCCGCGCGCCGCGCGCCGGCACGTAGAAGGCCACCAACTGCAGCTCGCCCGCCTCGTCGCCGGGCGCCGCGCGGCCGATCGCGGCGGCGGCCGCGAGGTCCGGATGCGCGCCGAGTTCCAGCTCGACGGCCGGCAGCTCGACACGCTGGCCGCGCACCTTGATCTGGAAATCCTCGCGGCCCAGGTGCAGCAGTTGGCCGTCGGCCAGCCACTGGCCGATGTCGCCGGTGCGCAGCAGCCAGGCGCCGGACGGATGGCGCAGGAAACGCTCGGCCGTCAGGTCCGGACGGTTCCAGTAGCCGGGGCCGACCGAGGCCCCTTCCACGTAGATCGCGCCCACCGCGCCGACCGGCACCGGCGCCAGCGCCGCGTCGAGCAGGTGCACGCGGCAGTTGGCGATCGGCCGCCCGGCCGGCATCACCGCCTGCTGCGCGACCAGCCCCTGGTCCTCGCCGTAGGTGATGTCGTTCAGCTCGCTGCAACCGTAGTTGTTGTGCAGCCTCGCCCGCGGCAGCAAGGCCGCGAAGCGCATCGCCAGGCGCCGGCTCAGGGGCTCGCCGGCCGTGGTGACGTGGCGCAGCGCGCCGAGCCGGTCGGCATGGTCGAGCAGCACCGCCAGGTGCGAGGGCACCAGGTTCAGGCGCGTCACGCCGTGCTCTTGCAGGGCCGCCGCGAAGGCCGGCGCGTCCTTGACCAGCGCGTCGGGGAAGACCACCTGGGGCACGCCGGCCAGCAAGCCCGACAACATCTCCTTGATCGAAGGCACGAAGGACATCGAGGTCTTCTGCCCGACCACCTCGTCGGCGGCGAACGGCGTGCGCGCCCACAGGGCCTGCAGGCAGTTCAGCACCTGCCGATGCTCGACCATCACGCCCTTGGGCTGGCCGGTCGAGCCGGAGGTGTAGGCGATGTAGGCCAGGTCGTCGGGGCGCGTCGCGACGGCCGGCGGTAGCGCACCGGCTTCCGTCTCCAGGTCCTCCGGCACGTCGAGCCGCAGCACCGCCAGCCCGGTATCGGCGAACGACGGCGCCAGCGCCGCGCTGGTGACGATCGCCGCCGGCATCGCGTCGTCGAGCGTGCGCCGGACATAGGCGGCCGGATAACCGGGGTCGATCGGCACATAGGTGGTGCCGAGCCGGAACGAGGCCAGGATCGCCGCGACGAAGTCGATCGAGCGCGGCGCGTGCAGCGCGATCCGCATGCCGGCCTCGATGCCGCGCCGATGCAGCGCGCCCGCGATGCGATCGGCCAGCCGGTCGAGTTCGGCGAAGCTGGCGGTGCGCCCCTCGAAACGACAGGCCGGTGCATCGGGATGCAGGGCCACGCGGCGCGCGAACAGTTCGTTGATGCTGGTCGCCTCGAACTCGCGGGCCGTCTGGTTCGAACCCGCCAGCAGCGCGCGTTCGATCGGCAGCGGCTCGCGCAGCGCCGCCAGCGACGCGCCCGGCAGCTCGACCATGCGCTCCAGCAGTGCCTGCAGCGTGCCCAGCATGAAGCCGATCTGGGTGGCATCGAAGCGCAGGCTGTCGTAGTTCGCGACCAGTTCGAGCCCGTCGGCGTCGCCGAAGATCTCCAGGTCGAGATCCGACTGGGCCGGCCGGCTCAGCGCCTCGGGGTCGGCGATGCTGTCGAGCGGCGCCAGCACCAGGCCGCCGCCCCAGTCGTCGGCCTGGATCGACGGCACGTTCTGGTGACGCAGCATCACCGGCACGGGCGAGCGCCCGTCGGGCTGGCGCATCGCGGGCACCGCGGCCAGCATGTGCTCGAACGGCAGCGCCTGGTGATCGAGCGCGTCGAGCACCAGGCGGCCCGCCCGCGCCAGCAGCGTGGCCAGGTCCGGTACGCCCGACAGGTCCAGGCGCAGCGGCAGGATGTTGATGAAGAAGCCGATCATCGGTTCGAGCAGCGCGTCGTCGCGGCCCGCCGTGGTGGTGCCGATGCAGATATCCTCGCGGCCGCCCTGGCGATGATGCAGCACGCCGAGCGCGACCAGGAACACCGTGAACAGGCTCACGCCGTGCTGTCGGCCCAGGTGCGCGAGCTGCGCGGCCAGCGCCGGCGGCAGGCTGCGCCGCACGATGCCGGCCGGCCCATGCGCCGCCTCGGCCGGCGTGCCGGGCACGCTCAGGTCCACCGGCGCGCCGTAACCCTCCAGCATCGAGCGCCAGTAGGCCAGTTGCGGTTGCAGGTCCTGCTCGCGCTGCCAGCAGGCGTAGTCGCCATATTGCGCGGCCAGCGGCGGCAGCGCCGCGAACGGCCCCGGCGCGCCGGCCAGCGCATCGCGATGCGCGACGTAGAGGCCACGCAGGTCCTGCACGAACACGCCGAGCGACCAGCCGTCCGAGACGATGTGGTGCATCACGATCGACACCACATGCCGTTGCGGCGCGAGCCGCATCACGCGCACGTCGAGCAGCGGGCCGCCGCGCAGGTCGAATTCGATGCTGGCGTGGCGGTCGAGCGCGCCGAGCAGGCCAGCGGGCGCAAGCTCGTCCAGCGGCAGCGCGACCGCATACGGCGCCTCGACGAACTGCGAAGGCAGGTCGCTGCCCGGCGCGATGTCGAAACGCGTGCGCAGCGTCTCGTGACGCGCGACCAGCGCATCGAAGGCGGCCTGCAGCGACGGCATGGCCAAGGGGCCGTCCAGCACCAGCACCGCCGTCATGTTGTAGGCGCGGCCGCCGTCGCGCTGCTGGATCAGCCAGAGCCGCTCCTGCACGTAGGACAGCGGGAACGGCCGGCCGGCGGCGCGGCGCGCGGCAGCGGCGCTCGCCTCGAAACGCGCTGGGCGCGCGGGATCGCCGGCCTTGCCTGCCGTCGTCGCGGGCCAGGCCGCGCTCTCGATGCGCGCGGTGAAGGCCGCCAGGCTCGGCGCGGCGAACAGGGCCTTGAGCGAGGCGGCATCGCCGAAGCGATGGCGCAAGCGGCCCGTTACGCGCACCGCCAGCAGCGAGTGGCCGCCGAGTTCGAAGAAATCGTCATGACGGCCGACCCGCTCCACGCCCAGCAGCTCCGCCCACACGGCGGCCACGGCGGTTTCCGCCTCGCCGACCGGCGCCTCGTAGTCGCGTCGCGCGAAGGCGGCAGCATCGGGCGCCGGCAAGGCACGGCGGTCGAGCTTGCCGTTGGCCGTCAGCGGCAGTTGCGGCAGCGCCACGTAGGCGGCCGGCACCATGTACTCCGGCAGGCTCCGGCGCAGATGGACGCGCACCGCCTCGACATCGCAAGCGGCATCGGTGTGATAGACCACCAGCCGCTTCTCGCCCGGCACGTCCTCGCGCGCGATCACGATCGCGTCGCGCAGGCCATACTCGCCGAGCTTGGCCTCGATCTCGCCCGGCTCGACGCGGAAGCCGCGGATCTTGACCTGCATGTCGTTGCGGCCCAGGTACTCGATATTGCCGTCGGGCAGGTAGCGCGCCAGATCGCCGGTCCGGTACAGGCGTGCCGCGGGCGAGGCCGAGAACGGGTCGCGCAGGAAACGCTCGGCCGTCAGCGCCTCGCGATTCAGGTAGCCGAGCGCCACGCCCTGGCCGCCGACATGCAACTCGCCCGGCACGCCGGTCGGCGCCAGTTGGCCATGCGCGTCGAGCAGGTAGACGCGCGTGTTCGAGATCGGCCGGCCGATCGGCAGGCGCTCCATCGGCTCGGCATCGGCGCGCAACGTGTAGGTGGTGGCGAAGGTGGTCGACTCGGTCGGGCCGTAGCAATGGATCAGGTGCTGCGGCGGGCTGTTGCGCATGATCCGCTGCACCGCGCGCACGTCCGCCGCGTCGCCGCCGGTGAGCAGGTAGCGCAGCGTCGGGAACACCGGCGCGAGCGCGTCCGCGTAGGAACTGAGCAGCCCTGCCACCAGGTGCAGGACGTTGACGCGCTCGGCCCGCAGCAGCTCGGCCAGGCGCGGCGCGGCCAGCAGCTCGTCGTGCGGCACCACCACCAGGCAGGCGCCGTGCAGCAGCGCCGCCCAGACTTCCATGGTGCTGGCGTCGAAGGCCGGGTTCGAGGTGAAGGCGATTCGATCGCTGTGAATGAAATCGGCGTAGCCGTTATTCAGCACCAGCCGCGCGATGCCGCGATGCGGCACCACCACGCCCTTGGGCTGCCCCGTCGAACCCGAGGTGTACATGATGTAGGCCGGGTGGTCGCCGCCCGGGTGAGGATGAGACGGCAGCGGCAGCGCCTCGTCGTCGGGCTGCGCGAGCACCGCGTCGATATCGATGCGCCCTGCCTGCGTGCCTTCCGGCAAGGCCAGGCCGCCGAGCGTCAGCACGAGATGCGCGGCGCAATCCGCCAGCATGAAGGCCTGCCGTTCGACCGGCGCATTGCGATCGAGCGGCACGTAGAGCGCGCCGCATTTGAGGATCGCCAGTTGCGCGACGATCAGCTCGATCGAACGATCGAGCAGGATCGCCACGCGTTCGCCGGGTTCCACGCCCTCGGAGGCCAGCCGCCGCGCGAGGCGCGTAGCCAGGCCGTCGAGCGTCGCGTAATCGAGCGAACGCGCGCCGTCCACGATCGCCGTGGCATGCGGCGTGCTCGCCGCCTGCGCTTCGAACAGCAGGTGGACCGGCGTATCGAACGGACACGGCGTTTCGGTCCGATTCCACTCCTCGAGCAAGCGGCGGCGCTCCGCGTCCGGGAGCAGATCGCAGCGGCTGTGATCGGCCTGGGCGTCGCCGGCGATCGCCGTCAGCGCCGCCATGTAATAGGCCAGGATGCGCTCGCCCTGCCGCGCCGACAGCCGCGACGGATCGAGCTTCATGTCGATCGTCAGGCCATCGACGGTATCGGCGAAGCTCACCGCCATCGCGAAGTTGGTGGCCTCGAAACCCTGCCCGCCGCGCGCCTCGAAGCCGGCTGCCTGCTCCAGCGACTCGTAGACGTGGAAGTTCACGTAGTTGAACGCCACTTCGTAGAGCGCCTGCCGGTCGTTCTCGAGTTGCAGCTGGAAGTACGGGTAATGGCGATGGCGGATCACCTTCAGCTCGGTGCCGAAGGTCTGGCGGATCAGCTCGGCCCAGCTCATCGGCGCCAGCGTCTGGCGCAGCGGCAGCGTGTTGAGGAACAGGCCGAGCACCTTCTCGCCGTCGGCCTGCTCCTGGCGCACGTTCGACACCAGGCCCGTGGTCACGTCGAGCTTGCCCGCCAGCATCGACAGCACGCGCAGATGCGCCGCCAGCAATACGCTGCGTACCGGCACGCCCAGGCTGTTGGCGACCGAACCGAGTTGCGCGCGAACCGAATCGTCGAGCCGCGCGGTGAAGGCGCGTTGCACGGCGTTCGCTTCGAGCGGCGCGTCGGGCGCCGGCAAGGCGCTGAAGGCGTGGCCGTCGAGGAACTCTCGCCAGAAGCCGCGATGGGCTTCCGAGGCCAATGCTCCGCGTTCGGCCTCCACCGCCGAGCGCGGCGTGCGCGCCAGCGGCGGTGCTGTCAGGCTCGTTTCATCGCCGCTCAATACGGCGAGATAGGACTGGAACAGCTCTGTGTTCAGCGACGCGACACTCCAGCCGTCCAGGATCGCGTGATGGAAGCTCAGCGTGTACTGGATCTCCTGCTCTCCGCGGACGTGGATGAACACGCGCAGCAGCGGTGCTTTGTCGAGCGAAACCGCTGCCCGGCGCTCTGCCTCCATGAAGTCCGTCAGCAGTTGCTCCTGCCGCGCTTCGTCGTGCATCGAGATGTCGATCACCGTCAGCGGGACTTGCGCTTCGGCACGCACCAGTTGCAACGGTTCCTCGAAATGTTCGAGATCGAACGCGGTGCGCAGCACCGGGTGCCGGCGCGTCATCGCATCGAGTACGCGACGCAGCGTGGCTTCATCCCAAGCCGGCACGCCGAAGCGATAGCTGAACACGTCGTGATACAGCGACGCATCCTCACTGGCCTGCTCGTTGTGATACACCATGCCCAGTTGCAGGGCCGTCAGCGGATAGGCGTCTTCCACGTCGGCAGGCAGGCGCGCCGAGTCGTGTTCGCTCAGGCTCAGATCGAACGTCTGCGGCAGCACGCTGATATCGGACAGCGTCAGCGCCTGGGCCAGGTTCGCGATGGTCTGGTGGGTGAACAGGTCCACCAAGGCGAATTCGAGACCCTGTGCGCGCGCTTTCGACAACAGGGAAACAGCGCGAATCGAATCGCCGCCAGCCGTGAAGAAACCTTCGTGGATGCTGATGCGGTCCAGGCGCAACACCTGCGCCCAGATGGCGGCCAGCCGCTCCTCGATCGGCGTGCGCGGGGCCACGTAGTCGAGTTCGGCGACCGACTGTGAAGGATGCGGTAGCGCCTTGCGATCGATCTTGCCGTTTGTCGTCAGCGGGAAGTGGTCGAGTGAGACATAGGCGGCCGGCAACATGAAGTCCGGCAGGCTGCGCGACAGCGCCGTGCGCAGTTGCGCGGCGTCCTGGGCGGGATGCTCGGCGTCGAACACCAGATAGGCCACCAGGCGCTTCTCGCCCGGCTCGTCCTCGCGCGCCATCACCAGCGATTCGCGAACGCCCGGCAAAGCCGCGAGCGCCGCCTCGATCTCTCCCAACTCCATCCGGAAGCCGCGAATCTTCACCTGTGTATCGATACGGCCCAGGTATTCGAGCCGCCCATCGTGCAGGAAACGCGCCAAATCTCCCGTGCGATACAGGCGCGCGTCCTCTCGTTCGCTGAACGGATGGCGGATAAAACGCTCCGCCGTCAGTTCGGGACGATTCAGGTAGCCACGCGCCAGACCCGCTCCGCCAACGCAGAGTTCGCCTGCCACGCCAATCGGCAAGGGCTTCAGGTTTGCATCCACCACATAGGCGGACAGAT
>NZ_VWWC01000403.1:0-984 GCF_011753175.1 Burkholderia sp. Cy-637
TAGTCGAGCGTGGCCGCGCCGCGTTCCTGCAGCGTCAGCATCGCCTGCACCTGCCTGGCCATCGACTGCTTGGCCGGCTTCACGATGCTCTGCGGATCGACCTTGCGCGCCTCGTGCCATTGTTCGACGCTCCAGCCTTGCGGCAGGTAGCCGTTCACCGGGTCGTGCGCGCTGGTCTGGTCGGTCACGCAGTCCGGCGTGATGCCGCGCGCGACGATCTCGGCGAACAGGTCGGCCGCGTTGCCGAGCAGCCCGATCGAGACCGGCTTGCCGTTCGCCTTGGCCTCTTCCAGCATCGCCAGCGCCTCGTCGAGCGTCTTGGCCTTCTTGTCGACGTAGCGCGTCTTCAGGCGGAAATCGATGCGCGACTCGTCGCATTCGACGGCGATCATCGAGAAGCCGGCCATGGTGGCGGCCAGCGGCTGCGCGCCGCCCATCCCGCCCAGGCCACCCGTGAGGATCCAGCGGCCGGAAGGATCGCCGTTGAAATGCTGGTTGGCCACCGAGAAGAAGGTCTCGTAGGTGCCCTGCACGATGCCTTGGCTACCGATGTAGATCCAGCTGCCGGCCGTCATCTGGCCGTACATCATGAGGCCCTTGCGATCGAGCTCGTTGAAGTGATCCCAGTTGGCCCAATGCGGCACCAGGTTCGAATTCGCCAGCAGCACGCGCGGCGCGTCGGCGTGGGTGCGGAACACGCCTACCGGCTTGCCCGACTGGATCAGCAGCGTTTCGTTGTCCTCCAGATCCTTCAGCGAGGCGAGGATCTGGTCGAAGCAGTCCCAGTTGCGCGCGGCGCGGCCGATGCCGCCATAGACCACCAGCGCATGCGGATGCTCGGCCACCTCGGGATCGAGATTGTTCTGGATCATCCGGTACGCCGCCTCGGCGAGCCAGGTCTTGCAGGTTTTCTCGCTGCCGCGCGGCGCGCGGATCACGCGCGTCGGATCGAGACGCGGATCGATGTGCTTGGGATGATTCATG
>NZ_VWWC01000404.1:0-858 GCF_011753175.1 Burkholderia sp. Cy-637
TGCGCGAGCGCCTTCGCGGCGGCCAAGCTGGCGCGCGTCGGCCCGCATCTGCCGGATCACGCAACGCTCGACGCGCATGCGGCGCGCGTCGAACTCGATACCTTCACGATCGCGGCCGACGGCGCCGCGCGACCCCGCGCGGGCGGCGCGGCAGCGGAGACATCATGGAAAGACTGATTGGACTGGTGGCGGCGCCGGAGCGCAGCGCCGCGCCGGCAATGGCGGCTCAGGCCCTGCTGCGCGCGGCGCGGCGCCTGGGCGGCACGCTCGAGATCGAGACGCGCAGCGCGCTGGGCATCGGCTCGCCGCTGACGGCCGAGCAGATCGGCGCGGCGCATGCGGTGCTGATCGCCGCCGACGACACGGCCGGCATCGACGAGGCGCGATTCGCCGGCAAGGTGATCCATCGCGTCTCGATCGAGCGAGCGATCCGCGAGGCCGACGAGTTGGTGGCGCGGATCGCGCACGCGGCGGCCGATGCGGGCGGCGCGGTGCCGGCCGCTTCGATGCGTGCGCAAGCAACCGATGCTTCGACACAGTCCGTCGCGAACACGGCCGCGCCGGCGCGTGCACTGAAGATCGTCGCGATCACCTCCTGCCCGACCGGCATCGCCCATACCTTCATGGCGGCCGAGGGGCTCGCGCAGGGCGCGCGCCAGCTCGGCCACGCGATCCACGTCGAGACGCAGGGCTCGGTGGGCGCGCAGAACCGGCTGAGCGAGGCGCAGATCGCCGAGGCCGACCTGGTGGTGATCGCCGCCGACACGCAGGTCGACAAGTCGCGCTTCGCCGGCAAGCGGCTCTACGAGACCGGCACGAAGGGCGCGATCAGCGGCGGCGCCGCGCTGCTCGAACGCG
>NZ_VWWC01000405.1:0-820 GCF_011753175.1 Burkholderia sp. Cy-637
CCGGGCCGCCCTCGCCGGCCCGCGCGCGGCTTACTGCGCCGGCGCGGCGGCCGGCGTGGCGAGCGGCTTGTCCTTGGCGACCACGTGCACCGTGATCAGCGCGACCGCCGCCTCGCCGTCGTTGCGCACGCTGTGCGCCACGCCCGCCGGCACCACGAAGGCGCCGCCGGCATGCACCACCTGTTGCGGCTTGCCGGCCACCAGCAGCGTCAGGTCGCCCGACTCGACGTAGCTGATCTCGTCGCCGTCGTGGGTATGCCAGCCGAGCACGCCGCGCGGCGCGACCGTCACGCGCGAGACCACCGCGTGGCGCCCCGGCACCGACACGTCCTGCGTCAGGACCTCGGTGCGGCTGATGCCGGGCGCCTGCGCGAACGAGGCGGCCGAGGCCAGGAAAAACGATGCTGCCAGGGCAATGCGTATCGATGTTTTCATGTGGGGGTCCCGCGTGTGGATGGGCCGGCTCGGGCCGCCGCACATGGTACTGCGCCGGGCCGCGCCGCGCTCGCGATTTCCGCTGCCGCCGGATTACCGTTGCGTACACATCGATCGGGCCGGGCTTCCGGCTTACGTTCTTCATACAAGACGGCCCACGTCGAGCCTGCCCGTCGATTCCTCGGCGTCACCAAACCGATTTATCATTGCTCGCCAGAACCGGCTCGCAACGGGCGAGCGAGGCGCTGCCCACCCCGCCCGCCGAGGACTCCCTTTCGTTTCGTATGCTCATTACCGACACCGGCGCGACCCCGGTCGCGCCAGCGGAAGGCCTGCCGGCGCAGGCCGAATGCGGCGCCCTGCTGCGGCTCGCCTGCGCGCACTT
>NZ_VWWC01000406.1:0-823 GCF_011753175.1 Burkholderia sp. Cy-637
GTGAAGGACCTGTTTGACATCGCCGGCGGGCGCCGCGTCGTCGAGCGCGCGCGAGCCGGCCCGCGTGCGCTGGCCGGCGATGTCGAACAGGTCCTTCACCGATACCGGGATGCCGGCCAGCGGCGAGAGCACGGTACCGGCCGCGCGCAGGCGGTCGTGCGCGTCGGCGGCGGTGCGCGCGGCCTCGGCGTCGACGCCCGTGAAGGCGATCGAACCTTGCCCATCGGGCGCGGCGATGCGCGCGAGCGCGGTATCGACCAGCGCGCGGCTGGTGGTGCGGCCGGCGGCGAGATCGGCGGCCAGGGTGGCAAGCGGGGGGAACGGAGCGAAGGTCGTCATGGCGGGTTCGGCTTCGGAGCGGGATTCGGATCGAGCGGCGAGGGCGGCGCACCATGCGCCGCCGGCAAAGCCAGGCGACGCCGGGCCGGCCGGCGGGCGAGGTGCAGGCAGACGATGGTAGGGGCATCGCCGGCGGGCGTCCAGCGCGGGTGGGCCGATTTGCCGCTGATGCGGGTCTGAAGGATAATGGGCCTTCGTCGAACCCACGCGTGACAGACGCGCCAGACCCTCGTCATGAGCGAAAACACGCCTTCCGCACCGCCGTCCGGAGTTCGCCCGGACCTCACCCCGGCTGCCGATGCGGCCGATCCGAATCCCGCCGCAGCACCGTCTCCCGAACCGCCGAAACCTTCGCCGGCGGCGTTTGCCGCGCAGGTGCCGGCCGCCCAGGACGTGGCCGTCGAGCCGGCGATCGCGCCGCCCGATCCGGCCGCGGCCGCTGCTGCCACGGCTGCTGCGGCGGCCGGGATACCGCCGGCGCCCG
>NZ_VWWC01000407.1:0-700 GCF_011753175.1 Burkholderia sp. Cy-637
TCCGACCGGACGCGCCGCCCGGCTCCCCGAGCCCCGGCGCGCCTGCATCCCACGAGGATCCCACGATGGAATTGTTGACCACCCCCGCCCCTGGCGGCCCGCTGCTGGTCCGCCCGACCGATGCGCACCTCGATGCCGGCAACGTGCAGGCCTTCAAGGACGCCATCGCGCCGCTGCTCGCCCAGGAGGCGCGCATCGTGTTCGACATGTCCTCGCTGAGCTTCGTCGACAGCTCCGGGCTCGGCGCGCTGATCGCCTGCCTGCGCGAGACGCACCGGCGCGGCGGCGACTTCAAGCTGTGCGCGATGACCAAGCCGGTCAACGCGCTGTTCGAGCTGATGCGCATGCATCGCGTGTTCAGCGTGCACGGCTCGACCGATGACGCGCTGGCCGCCTTCGCCTGAGCGCCCCGGTCCGCGGCGGAAGGCGGCGCCGGGCGCGCCGCGTCGTCCGCCGGGGCGGTTCACGATCCCGCCACACTTTCCGCCGATACCCGTGCTGCAATCTTCCGGATATGACGATCCGTCCTCGCCGGCCGTCGCGAACGCGCGGCCCGGCACCCGTCACCCGCGCGCCGCGCAAGGAACGACACGATGGTTCGCTGGCCCGATCTGCGCAGTATGAGGAACCGGTTCTCCGGTCGCCCCGGCGCGCCCGGCAGCCGCCGGGGCGGCACGCGCGCGGCCCGGCCCGCCTCGGC
>NZ_VWWC01000408.1:0-828 GCF_011753175.1 Burkholderia sp. Cy-637
CATGACCACGCCTCAGGAACTCAAGCAGATCATCTCGGAAGGCCTGCTGTCCTTCCCCGTCACCGACTTCGACGCCGAGGGCAACTTCCGCCCGAGCACCTATGTCGAGCGCCTCGAATGGCTCGCCCCCTACGGCGCCTCGGCGCTGTTCGTGGCCGGCGGCACGGGCGAGTTCTTCTCGCTGACCCGCGACGACTACTCGAACGTGGTGCGCACCGCCGCCGAAACCTGCAAGGGCAAGGTGCCGATCCTGGCCGGCGCAGGCGGCCCCACCCGCGTGGCCATCGAATACGCCAGGGAAGCCCAGCGCCTGGGCGCCAACGGCGTGCTGCTGATGCCGCATTACCTGACCGAAGCCTCGCAGGAAGGCATCGCCGATCACGCCGAGCAGGTCTGCAAGGCCGTGCCGGACATCGGCGTGATCATCTACAACCGCGCCAATTCCAAGCTCAACGCCGACATGCTCGAGCGCCTGGCCGAGCGTTGCCCGAACCTGATCGGCTTCAAGGACGGCGTGGGCGAGATCGAGTCGATGGTGACCATCCGCCGTCGCCTGGGCGATCGCTTCGCCTACCTGGGCGGCCTGCCGACCGCGGAAGTCTATGCCGCGGCCTACAAGGCGCTGGGCGTGCCGGTCTATTCGTCGGCGGTGTTCAACTTCATCCCGAAGACGGCGATGGACTTCTACCGCGCGATCGCCGCCGACGATCACGCCACCGTCGGCAAGCTGATCGACGAGTTCTTCCTGCCCTACCTGAAGATCCGCAACCGCCGCGCGGGTTACGCGGTCAGCATCGTGAAGGCCGGCGCCAAGCTGGTCGGCCACGA
>NZ_VWWC01000409.1:0-760 GCF_011753175.1 Burkholderia sp. Cy-637
TCGCGCCAGCGCCGCCACGAGCAACGGCCCGCCGGCAAGACGCACGGCGCGCCGCGCGGCGGCGAACAGCGCCTGCGTGCCCGCGCCGTCGAGTGCCTGTCCGGCATGGTCGTGGCACATCAGGCGCGCGCTGTCCTCGCGCGGTGCCGACGCGGCGAATTTGGCCCGCCAGCCCGACGCGTCGCGCGCGAAGCGCAGGCGCAGCGCGTCGTGGTCGGCCACCAGCGTATCGAGCCATGCCTCGAGAAATGCCGGCGTGAGCTCGGCCGGCACGTCCAGCAGCCGCGATTGCTGGTAGTGATCCACGTGCCGGTCGTCGATCGCGAAGAACGCGTGATGGATCGGCAGCAAGGGCATGTCGTCCGCACTGGCTTCCGTGGCGCCCTGGCTCGCGCCGCGGTCCGACGGGTGGACAGGCTCGTGGCGCGCGTTGGCGGCCAGCAGTTCGATGCTCGGGAAGCGGAACAGGTCGCGCGCCGAAAAGGCGATGCCCTGCTGGCGCGAGCGCGCCGCCACCTGGATCGACAGGATCGAATCGCCCCCCAGCTCGAAGAAATTGTCGGTCACGCCGAGCGTCGGGGCCCGCAGCACCGCACGCCAGATCTCCCACAGCGCCCGCTCGGTCGCGTTGCGCGGGGCGAGCGCGCCGCCGGCATCGCCGACCGGGTCCGGCAGCGCCAGCGCGGCGAGCGCGCGGCGATCGAGCTTGCCCGCGATGCCCTTGGGCAGCGCCGCCACGAAGCCAAACGCGCCCGGCACC
>NZ_VWWC01000410.1:0-804 GCF_011753175.1 Burkholderia sp. Cy-637
CGGACGTCGACCTGCTGATCCTGGACGAGCCGACGTCCGGCCTCGACCCGCTGATGGAGGAGGTCTTCCAGCGCTGTGTCGAGGAGGAACGCGACCGGGGCCGCACGATCCTGCTGTCCTCGCACATCCTCAGCGAGGTGGAGGAGCTGTGCGACCGGGTGAGCATCATCCGCAAGGGCCGCACGGTCGAGACCGGCTCCCTGGCCGAGCTGCGCCATCTGACCCGGACCAGCGTCAGCGCCGAGCTCGCGGGCCCGCCGAACGGGCTCGCCCGCCTGCCCGGCGTCCACGACCTCGACGTCCAGGGCCGGCGCGTCCGCCTCCAGGTCGACACGGACAAGCTGAACGACGTCCTGCGCTCGCTGAGCGAGACCGGCGTGCGGTCGCTCACCTCGACCCCGCCGACGCTGGAGGAACTGTTCCTGCGGCACTACCAGAACGAGACCGCCGCGACCGCCGAGACCGCCCAGACCGACGAGACCGACGAGGTGGCACGGTGACCGCCGCCGCCCTCGCCCCCGAGGCCCGGGACGCCCGGACCGGCGGCTCCCGCCAGCTGGCCGGCACCGGCATCCTGCTGCGCTTCGCACTGCGCCGCGACCGCGTGATGATCCCGGTGTGGGTCGCGGTGAACGCGCTGATGGTCCTCTCCATGCCGAAGTCACTCACCAGCCTGTACGGCACCGCCGCCGCACGCGCCGACCTGCTCCGTCAGCTGGACACCAACGCCTCCCTGCGCGCGCTGATCGGCCCGGTCTTCGACGACTCGCTGTGCGCCCTGACGGCCTGGCGCATCGGCAGCTA
>NZ_VWWC01000411.1:0-754 GCF_011753175.1 Burkholderia sp. Cy-637
TGCCGCCGAACCGGGAGCGCGCGACGTGAGCGAACGCGATCCCGACGCGGAACTCGTCGAGCGGGTCGGCCGGCGCGATCCCGGCGCCGCGCGCGCGCTGGTGGCGCGCAAGCTGCCGCGCCTGCTCGCGCTCGCCACGCGCCTGCTGGGCGACCGCATGGAAGCCGAGGACGTGGCGCAGGAAGCCTTCATCCGGATCTGGAAACAGGCGCCGCGCTGGAAGTCCGGCGAGGCGCGCTTCGATACCTGGCTGCACCGCGTGGCGCTCAACCTTTGTTATGACCGGCTGCGCGGACGTCGCGAGGAGCCGGCCGAGGAACTGCCCGAGCAGATGGACCCGCAACCGCGCGGCGAGCAACGGCTCGAGGCGCTCGAGCGCGACGCGCGCGTGCGCCGGGCGCTGGAGGCGCTGCCGGCCCGGCAGCGGGAAGCGCTCGTGCTCCATTACTATCAGGAATTGTCGAACATCGAGGCGGCCGGCCTGATGGGCATCACGGTGGACGCGCTGGAGAGCCTGCTCTCGCGCGCCCGGCGCAATCTGCGCGCGCAACTGGCCGGCGACGGCCGCAGCGAGGAAATCTGATGACACCCGAACGATTCCGCAACATCGTCGAGGCCTATGGCGCGGACCCGCGCCGCTGGCCCGATGCCGAACGCGACGCCGCGCGCGACTGGGCCGGCGCCCATCGCGAGCAGGCCGGCGCGCTGCTGGCCGAGGCCGCCGAGCTCGACGGCTGGCTCGGCGCCCATGCCG
>NZ_VWWC01000412.1:0-724 GCF_011753175.1 Burkholderia sp. Cy-637
CCGGCCCCGATCCCTATGACTACTGGCGGCTCGCCCGCGCCTGCCTGCGGGCGGTGCAGGGCGCGCCCGGCACGTCGCCGCGACGCTGGCTCGCGCGCGGCAACCTGGTGCTGCGCGAGCAGATGGGCGGGGCGCGAGTCGTCGCCCCGGCGCTGGTGCGCGAGACGCTGGCGCTCGTCTGGCGCGATTTCGCGCTGTACGGCGCGGCCGCCGAGGATGCCGCCGAGGTCGAGCTGCTCAACGATTACGGCTTGACGGTCGACTGGCACGTGGCCGGCTCGCAGGCATCCGAGATGCTTTGGGAGGTCGACGCCGCGCGCGCCGAGGCCGATGCGCTGCGCGACGCGGCGGCCACGCGCCAGCTCGGCGTGGTGACCGTCAACGGCCATGCCTACGAGGACTTCCTGCAGACCGCCGACGCCTCGATGGCCGAGCTCACCGGCGAGCCGGGCGCCGTCGATGCCGGCCAGGCTTGGCGCGCCGCGGCGGCGGCCTATCGGGTCGGCTCGGCCGCCGCCGCGCTCGGGCTCGGCCAGACTGCCCTGATGGCCGATGCGGTGGCGCTGGGCTGGCGCCGCATCACCCATGGCTTGCCGCCCGAGGACGGCGGTGCCGCGCTGGCGGCCGGCTCCGATGCGCTGCGCGCTGCGCTCTACAAGATCGCGGCCGGCGTGGCGCCGCCCGACCTGGCGGCCGCGCGCGCGGCCCTGGGCGCCTCGCTCGA
>NZ_VWWC01000040.1:0-46518 GCF_011753175.1 Burkholderia sp. Cy-637
GCGCCGCCCGGCATCTCGGGGCTCGCCTCGGCCACACGGCGCGCGAGTTCGCCCACGCTCTCGCCGGCGCCATGCTCGACGCTCTCGACGAACATCGGCAGCACGCGCGCGGCCAGCGCATCGCTGCCCGCGTAGTCGAGCGCGAAGGGTTCGGTGTCGATCAGCTCGGCCTGCGCGTCGAACAGCGCGACGCCGAGCCGGTCGCGCAGCAGCGCGCGCGCCGGATGGCGCCAGAAGCGCTCGAAGTCGCCGAAGGCCACCGGCGCCTCGGGCTCGGGCGGCAGCGGCGCGGCGAAGAACGGCGGCACGTCCTCGGTCACGCCGCGCGCGAGCTGGCCGGCCAGCGTGGCGCGTTCGGCGTCGTAGGAATAGAGCCGCCCGCCGGTCTCGAAGTAGTCGGCCGAGAACGGCTGCAGCGGATGCTCGATCACGAAGGCGCGCCGCGCCGCCTCGATCGCGGCCGGCGCCGCGCCCGGCCCGGCCGTGACCTCGGCCACGTAGTCGAGCAGCTCGTCGACCAGGGCGGCCGGCGGCAAGGGCGCGTTGTCGCGGATGCTGCGGCCCGTGTAGGTGATCAGCAGCCGGTCGCGCGCGGCCAGCAGCAGGTCGAGGAACAGGTTGCGCTCGTCGTCGCGGCGCTGGCGATCGCCGAGCTTGGCGAACACCGCCATCAGGTCGAATTCGTCGGCGCGCGCCAGGCTCGGCAGCACGCCGTCGTCCATCCCGACCAGGCAGACCACGCGATACGGCAGGCCGCGCAGGCTGGTCAGCGAGGAGAAGGTCACGCCGCCCCAGGGCACGCCGCCGCGCGCCGGATCGTCGAGCGCGGCGGCGAAACCGGCGCGCATCACGGCGGCCGGCACCGGCAGGTCGCGCGCGCCCTCGCGGATCGTCGCGACCAGCGCGTCGAGCGCGTCGCGCCCGCCAGACAAGGCGTCCGCATGGGCCGCGCCCGAATCGAAGAAAAGCGCCAGCGCATCGGCGAAGATCTCGCCCCAGGCTTCGGGCGTTTCCTCGCCGGCGATGCGGCCGGCGAACCAGTCGAGATCGTCGGTGAAGCGCGCGAGCCGGCCCAGCAGTTCGGCCTCGCCGCCCTCGGGGCCGTCCACCGGCAGGTAGGCGCCGACTGGTGCCGCGCCGTCGGGCATCGCGTAGCCGAGGAACAGCCGCGCCAGCGCATCGGCGAAGGTGTGGCGGCGCACCGGCACGGCGTCGCCGTCCACCGCGCCGCCCGCGGCATCGTTCGCGGCCGCCAGCCCGCGTCGCGCGCCGGCCGCGGCGAGCCAGGTCTGCACGGTCTCCAAGGCGGCCGCGTCGATGCCGTAGCGGGCCGCCACCGCGTCCACGCGCAACCACTCCACCAGCTCGGGCGCCCCCACCTCGCGATCGGGCAGGGCCAGCCAGTCGAGCAGCACGCGCGCCACCGGGTTGGCCTGCGAGGGCGGCAGCCCGGTGATCCGGTACGGCACGCGCGCGGCCTCCTGCGAGGCGGCGGTGCCGAACACCGCGTCGATCAGCGGGCCGGCCGCGGCCAGGTCGGCCACCGCCACCAGCACGTCCGAGGGCGCGAGCGTCGGATCCTCGGCGAAGGCGGCCAGCAGCCGGTCGTGCAGCACCTCGAGCTGGCGCGCCAGGCCGTGGCAGACATGCACCTCGATGCCGCGCTCGGCCGGCGGCGGCCCCAGCTCGGCCTCGGGCTGCAGGTCGAGGATCGCGTTCTGGATCCGCGCCAGCCAGGTGTCGCCGGCAAACCCGTCGTATTGCGCGGCATCGGTGGCGGCGGCGGTTTCGGTCAGCTCGTGCAGCATGTGCAGCTGCGCCTGGGTCTGGCGCCCCCACTCGGCCAGGAGCGGATGGCCGACCTGCTGGTAGTCGAGCTGGCCGGCCGCGTCGAGCGACTCGACGCGCGCGGCGCTGACGATGTCGAACCAGAATTCGCGGCAGGGATTGAGCGCGTAGATCCGCACGTCGATCCAGCGCGACAGCTCGCGCAGCAGCGCGACGTGCAGCGGCGGCATGGTCGGCAGCGCGAACACGCTCACCGCGTCGGGCCAGGCGGCCAGCGTGCGCGCGTCGGGCGCGAGCGCGGGCGCCTCGCGCAGGAAGCGATGCGCGGGCGGCTCGCCGTCCTCGGCCAGCTCGGCCACCAGCGCGCGCCACAGGGCGGCCTGCCAGTGCTCGTCGTCGCGCGCGGCCTCGGCGCCGCGCGAAGGCGTGCCCTCCAAGGCGAAGATCGAGCCGCCGTCGCGCCAGGCCGCCAGCCATTCGGGCCGGTAGGTCAGGTAGTGGTCGAACACCGAGGCGAGCCGATGGGCCAGCTCATAGCGCATCGGCGCATCGGCCGCCGCCAGGTAGGCCGCGAGCCGCGGCGAGGCGAGCCAGGGCGCCGCGCCGTGCGCTGCCCCAGCTTCGTCGAGACCGCCATGAGCGCCGCCCTCGCCGCCCTCGCCCGCCGCCTCCGACAGCAGCCGGTAGCAGCGCCACACCAGCCGGTCCGGCGCGAACGGCGAGCGCGGCGGCACGCGCAGCACCTGGCCGATCTGCGTCCACAGCCATTGCGCCAGGTAGCTGAACTCGAGGTTCGCGCAAATGCCGTGCCGCCCGGCGATGTCGAGCTCGAGCCGCCGCCGCAGCGCCGCGCTCGGCACGATCACCTGCTGGCGCGCCCACGGGCCCGCCGCGCCCGGATGCGAGGCGAGATGCTCGATCAGCGCATCGGCGAGGGTTTCGTGGCGGTTCGAGAAGAAGAGATGGAGCATGCGGGCGGCGCAACGGACGAGGCGCGGCACGACACCGCGCAGGAAGCGCCAAGGATAGCAAACGCGCCCGCGCCCGGATATTCGGAGAACGGCCAGACGGCCGGCCCGGGGAAATACGATAGACTCGTCCGTCCCCCCGCGCCGTTTCCTCAACCCGTCCTCGATGCGCTATTCGATCGAAATCAGGAAGTTCCTGTACAGCCAGTATTTCTTCGGCGGCCTGCGAATCGCCGTCGGCGTGTCCCTGCCGGCCGTGCTCTGCCTGATCGTGTTCCACGAACGCGACCTCGGCTTCACCATCGCCACCGGCGCGCTGGGCGCCTGCGTGGTCGACATGCCGGGCCCGCTCAAGTACAAGCACAACGAAATGCTCGCGTGCAGCGTGATCGGCTTTTTGTCGGCGCTGGCCACCGGCCTGGCCACGCCGAACATCTTCGCGCTGTGGCTGACCATCGTGCCGCTCACCTTCGTGCTGTCGCTGATCGTGGTGTACGGCAACCGCTGGCCGCAGATCAGCTTCGCCACCCTGTTCATGATGGTGATGACGCTGGAGGACAGCTTCACGCCGCTCGAGGCGCTGGTCAACGCGGCCTGGATCCTCGCCGGCGGCCTCTGGTACACCTACTGGGCCACCCTGGTGTCGCGCTGGCAGGCGCGCCGCATCGAGCAGCAGGCGCTGGCCGACAGCCTGTTCGCCTTGTCCGGCTACCTGCTCGCGCGCGCCGATTTCTACGATCCCGATGCCGATCTCGACGAGTGCTACCGCAACCTGGTGATCAAGCAGGTGGCGGCGGTCGAATCGCAGGAAACCGCGCGCGACATCGTGCTGCGCAACCTGCCCAAGCTGCGCCACGGCAAGCTCGACCCGGCGCGCACCATGATGTTCAACCTGTTCATCAACAGCGTCGACCTGCACGAGATGTTCGTCGGCGCGCATACCGACTACCCGCTGGTGCGCAGCACCTTCGGCGGCTCGGACATGCTGCTGTTCTATCGCGACCTGATCCGCAAGGCCGCCTCCGACCTCGAAACGGTCGGCCTCTCGGTGCTGGAGAATCGCGCGAGCCAGCCGCGCATCAGCGTGAAGGCCGAGCTGCGCGCGATCGAGTACGAGATCGAGCTGATGCGCAAGAAGAACTTCGCGCAGACCAACCCCGAGGCCTACGCGGCCGTGCTGGCCACCTTCCGGCGCATCTGGAGCGCCACGCGCCTGATCGACAAGATGCGCCGCGCGCTCGCCGAGACGCCCGACACCAGCAAGACCGAGCTGAAGATCGACCAGACCCTGGCGCGCTTCCTGCAGCGCCGCCGCGTCTCGCCGATGCTGATCTTCTCCAACCTCAACCTCGGCTCGCCGAGCTTCCGCCACGCGCTGCGCGTGACGGTGGCGGTGGCGCTGGCGTTCTGGCTGGGGCGGCTGCTGCCGCTCACCAATGCCTACTGGATCGTGATGACCACCATCATCATCCTGAAGCCGGGCTACTCGCTGACCAAGCAGCGCAACGCGCAGCGTATCGTCGGCACCCTGCTCGGCTGCGCGATCAGCATCGCGCTGATCTACACGGTCAAGTCGCCGGCGCTGCTGATCGCGATCATGTTCGGCTCGATGGTGATGAGCTACAGCCTGCTGCTGTTCAACTACGCGGCCAGCGTGGTGTTCACCTCCTCCTACGTGCTGCTGATGTTCCACCTGCTCGCGCCGGGCAGCATGCGCATCATCGGCGAGCGCGCGATCGACACGGTGGTGGGCTGCATGATCGCGATCGCCGCGAGCCGGCTGTTCCCCTACTGGGAATACCGCGCGATGGGCAAGCTGGTGGCCGAGGTGCTGGGCACCACCCGCAAGTATTTCGAGGCGGCCTGGCGGGTCGGGCGCGGCCAGGGTGCGCCGGCGGCGCCCTCGGTGGCCGCCGCCGACGGCGCGGCGGTGGTGCAGGCGGTGGCGGCCGCGGCCGAATCCGGCAAGGTCTCGCCGCTCGAGAGCGACTACCCGTATCGCCTCGCGCGCAAGAACGTGCACATCGCCTTCGCCAACCTGGGCCAGGCCTTCCAGCGCATGATGCTGGAGCCCAAGGCGCACCAGCGCTTCGTGCCCGAGCTCAACGACCTGCTGGTGCAGGCCCACGTGCTGGGCGCGCAGATCACGGCCGCCGCGCCCCTGCTGCGCAGCGCCACCGGCGAGGGCGCGCCCGATGCCTACGCGGCGCTGGAACAAGGGCTCGCGCAGGTGCGCGAGCATCTCCAGCAGGCCGAGGCCGGCATGCCGCCGCCCGCCGGGCAGGCCGAGCTGACCAAGCGGCTCTCGCGCGATCTCGATTCGATGGTGGTGGAAGCGGAGAAGTCGAGCCAGGTGGGCTCGGAGCTGGCGCACGACCTGAAGGTGCTGGCGCACCAGTGCAAGCAGATGCTGGCTTCCTCGCTGCTGATCCGCAAGGACGCGAGCCTGATCCGGCTGCCGGCCTGAGGCGGGGGAAGCGGCACCGATGGAAAAAGGCCCGGCGTCCTGCCGGGCCTTTCGTCCTTCACCCGCCCGAGGCGCCCGAGGCCGGCGCCGAGGCGGCCGCGCCCGGCGCCGCGCCATGTTCGGCGTCGTAGGCGCGCTTCTCGGAGATCGCGTTGTAGAGCACCGTGCCGATCACCGCCAGCACGATCACGACGATCATCACCGACACGCCGCGTACCGGGTTCTTCCTGCGCTGCTCGCTCATGGTCTGTGGCCGCCTCGCGGCGGACGATCGAAAGGGCTCATTCTACGCGCGGCCCTCAGGCCGGCGCGAACTCGGTGCGCACCGGCAGCGCGGTCGAGTACTTGATCTGCTCCATCGCGAACGAGGAGCTGACGTCGAACAGCGGCACGCTGCGGATCAGGTGCTTGTAGACGCGGTCGTAGTCGGCGATGTCGGCCACCACCACGCGCAGCAGGTAGTCGGTCTCGCCGCTCATGCGGTAGACCTCGACCACCTCGGGGATGTCGCAGACGGCCTGGGTGAAGCTGCGCGCCCATTCCTCGGTGTGCTGGTTGGTGCGCACCGCGACGAACACGGTGGTGCCCACGCCGAGCTTGCGCGCATCGCACAGCGCCACCTGGGCGCGGATCGCGCCGGTGTCCTTGAGACGCTGGATCCGTTTCCAGCAAGGCGTCTGCGACAGGTTCACCTTCTGCGCGAGTTCGGCGATCGGCAGCGTCGCATCGGTCTGCAGCAGTTCCAGCAATTTGCGATCGATGTGGTCCATTTCCCCATTCCTGTTGGTATAGAAAATTTTTCTACGCTGGATGCTACACGGGGAACATTATGAAAACTTATTCGCGACGTCGACCGGGGTAAATACGGAGCCGGCCGGGCCGCCGCGACGGACCGCATGCGAGGACGGCGAGCAGGCACGAGCCGGTGCCGCCCTCCCCGCCCGCCTCGCTCAATACGCGACGGTGGCGATCTCGCGCACGAACTGCCCCTGCTCGATCGCATCGACGAAGGCGACCGCGTAGTCCTCGCTCGAGATCCGGCTATTGCCCTCGGCGTCGCTGATCAGCTTGCCGGTGCCGGTGCGAAAGGTGCCGGTGCGCTCGCCCGGCGCGATCAGCGCGGCCGGCGCGAAGAAGGTCCAGTCGAGGTCGTTCACGCCGCGCAGGTAGCCGAGTGCCTCGCGATGGGCCAGCGCCTGCGGCTTGTAGGCATCCGGGAAACCTTCGGTATCCACCAGTTGCGTACCCGGCGCGACTTCCAGCGAGCCGGCGCCGCCCACCACCAGCAGGCGCTTGACGCCGGCCGCGCGCGCACCGTCCACCAGCGCGCGGACCGCCTTCGGCACCTGGGTCGCGTCGCCGCCGCCCGGGCCGTAGGCGCTCGCCGCCACGTCCTGCCCTTGCAGCGCCGCCGCCACGCTGGCCGCATCGAACAGGTCGGCCGTCTTCGCCGTGATATTGCCTTCGCTGCCACCGGCGCGGCGCGACAGCGCCGTCACGCGATGCCCGCGGCGCGCCGCTTCCGCCGCGATCCGCGAACCGATGCCGCCCGATGCGCCGAACAGCGCGATGTTCAAAGTCTTCTGCGTCATTTGCTTGATCCTCAGAGTGATATGTAATCGATTCAATTACATTTAATGGCAAAAAAAAGCGGGGATCGGCTCCCCGTACCTCGGCACTGCCCGAACTGCATCCTGCCCACCGGCGGCCCGGCCGCCGGCTTCCCGCTATCCGTCCTGCCGCATCTCGTGCTCGCGCAGCACGTCGGCCATCACGTCGGCCACCGTGCGCCGCGCCAGCGAGGCTTCCATGGCGCGCTGCGCGTCGTCGATATAGACCGTCAGCACGCCCTGGATATGCCGCCCCACCAGGCAATCGGGGTTCGGCGCCTCGCGATGCAGGGCGAACAACTGCCCGTCGTCGACCGCACGATACACCTCCAGCAGCGTGATCGAGCCCGGCTCGCGCGCCAGCAGCGCGCCGCCGCCGGCCCCCAGTTGCGAGGTGGTGATGCCCGCGGCGGCCAGCATCGAGGTCAGGCGCCGGATCAGCGCCGGGTTGGTGTTCACGCTGCCGGCGATGTACTCCGACGACAGCGGCACGCCCTCCTGCTGCGCCAGCAAGGTCAGCACATGCACGGCGAAAGCGAACCGGCTGCTCGTATTCATGCTCGGTGAACCGGCCGCGTGATCGCGCGGCCGTCTCGGCGACAAAGTGTGCTCATCATAGTTACATTTATTCCGGCCGGCAAGCGCAGCCTCAGCGATTCGCGGATTTTTCGGTATCCGCGGACGAGGCGCCCTGGTCGCGGCTCCATTGCTGGAGCTTGCGGCCGGCCGTCTCCAGACCCGTGCCGGCAGCCGAGGCGGCCAGCCCGAAGGCGGCCGTGGCGGCCTGCTTGAGATGCGCCTGGGCGGCCGAGGCCACGTCGCTGGCCGACACCGGCGGCACGGCCGAAGCCGCCGACGCCACGCCGGCCTTGGCGGCGGCGATCTGGCTGTCGACGAAGCTGGCGGCCTGGTCGAGCTTGCCGGCGGCGGTCGCGGCGGCGGCGGCCACCGCGCTGGCGGCGTGATCGGGCGCGGACGCGTTCGAGGCGGGCTTGTCGCAGCCGGCCAGCGTGAACGCGGCGAGGCCGGCGACGGCGAGCGAGGCGAGCGCGCGGGCTGCCGGCAGGCCGGGGATCGGGCGGACCGAAAAACGGGAGGAAAGCTTCATGATGTCTGGCGCGTGCCTGCGCTCTCTCGATACGGGAATCGCGATGATACGACGGGCGGGGACCGGCGCTGCATCAAGCTGACAATTGCTTTCAGACCGGGCGCGAAATCTTTCGGATTCGACTGATAGGCGGGGTTCGATGGCCTGCCTATAGTCGATCGCGTCATCGATTCCGCCCCTGGGTTCCCTGCATGATGGATGTCCTCGACTGGCTGCTGGTGCTGGCTGTCGCGCTGGGCCTGACCTTTGCCTTCTGCCGGCGCGCGCGGCTCGCCTGGCCCGATGCGAGCGAGCGGCGCCGGCGCCGGCACGCCGCGTGGCTGCTGTCGCTGGCGGTGGCGGGCCTGTGGGCCGCCGCGCTGATCGTGACGCAGGGCGTGCTCGCGCCATTCGACTGGCTCGACGAACCGGCCCTGCCCCCGGTGCCTGCCCTGCTGCTGGCCGCCCTGCTGTGCGTCGCGCTGTCGGCGTGCTGCGCGAGCCTCGGCTGGCGCCTGCTGCGCCCGCGCCGCCTGTTCTCGGCACATTGACGCCGCTGGGCACGGAGTCGCGCCGGGCGGTGGATATCGGGCGCACCGGAATCGTACGCACGCGCATCCCGCGCACCATCAAGCAGCAGACTCGCACCACTTCCAGACATGCGCCGGCACCACGCACGTGCCTGGCGCGCGACACGCCATCGACCCACCGAGCCGCTCGCGCTTCACCGTCCCGACACGGTGCGGCTCGCACCGATTTCACGCATCGCTTCACCTGATTGGCCCGAATCTTGCTCGACATGCCCTCTTTTCGAGCAAACACGGGCAACAGGATGGACAGTCTGAAAACGGCCGGCGACACCTTATTTCTCCTTCTCGGTGCAGCCATGGTGCTCGCCATGCACGCGGGTTTCGCCTTCCTCGAGCTGGGGACGGTGCGCAAGAAGAACCAGGTCAATGCCCTGGTCAAGATCCTGGTCGACTTCTCGGTCTCGACCATCGCCTACTTCTTCGTCGGCTACACGGTCGCCTACGGCGTGGAGTTCTTCGACGACATCGGCACGCTGGCCCAGCACAACGGCTACGCCCTGGTGCGCTTCTTCTTCCTGCTGACCTTCGCCGCGGCGATCCCGGCGATCGTCTCGGGCGGCATCGCCGAGCGCGCCAAGTTCAACCCGCAACTGATCGCCACCTCGGTGATCGTCGGGCTGGTCTACCCGTTCTTCGAGGGCATCGCCTGGAACGACCGCTTCGGCATCCAGGACTGGCTCGCGCACGCCTTCGGCGCGCCCTTCCACGATTTCGCCGGCTCGGTGGTGGTGCATGCCTTCGGCGGCTGGATCGCGTTGCCGGCCGTGATCCTGCTCGGCGCGCGCCACGGCCGCTACTCGAAGGACGGCCGGATCGCCGCGCATCCGCCCTCGAACATCCCCTTCCTCGCGCTCGGCGCCTGGGTGCTGGCGGTAGGCTGGTTCGGCTTCAACGTGATGAGCGCGCAGACGCTCGACAAGATCAGCGGCCTGGTGGCCGTCAACTCGCTGATGGCGATGGTGGGCGGCACGCTGGCCGCCTGGTTCGCCGGCCGCAACGATCCGGGCTTCACCTACAACGGGCCGCTGGCGGGGCTGGTGGCGGTCTGCGCGGGCTCCGACGTGATGCATCCGCTCGGCGCGCTGGTGACGGGCGCGGCCGCCGGCGCGCTGTTCGTGGTGATGTTCACCTGCGTGCAGAACCGCTGGCGCATCGACGACGTGCTCGGCGTGTGGCCGCTGCACGGCCTGTGCGGCGCGCTCGGCGGGCTGGCCGCCGGCGTGTTCGGCCAGCCGGCGCTGGGCGGCTTCGGCGGCGTGTCCTTCCTCTCGCAGCTGGTGGGCACGCTGGGCGGCATCGCCGTCGCGCTGCTCGGCGGCACGCTGGTGTACGGCGTGCTGAAGGTGTCGCTCGGGTTGCGGCTCGACCAGGAAGCCGAATTCGACGGCGCCGACCTGTCGATCCATCGCATCTCGGCCACGCCCGAACGGGATTAGACCGCGCCTCCGCTCGCCCGCTTCGCGGGCAGGAAGCCGGGCGCCGCCCGCCTTCCTGCCCGCCTTCCTGCCCGCCTTCCTGCCCGCCGCTTCACGCTCTTCCCGCTCCCCCCCGCCACGCCTGCCCTTCCCGTCGACGGCCCTCGTCACCGGTTCCTGTCCGCCTCCCCGGCCGCGACGCGGCTCTCCAGGCACGATCGCGTCGCTCCCGCCGCTGCCCCTCGCCACATGCCCGGGCCCACCGCCGCCTCGCCCTGCGCCCGTCAAGATTCCGAAATCAATACATTCAGTATTCAAAAAACTTTCACGAAGCGCACCTACACTCGCGTCCAGTTTTCCAAAACCCTTCGATATGCTTTCCATTGCATGACAAACGAAGGCCGTTTCGATCGACCACAACAACCGGACACCCCATGACCGCGCTGCCCAAAACCTCCCGACGCCAGGCCCTGAAGCTCCTCGTCGGCGCCCCGATGCTGCCGCTCGGCGGCCTCGCCCTGCCCGCGCTGCTGTCCGGCTGCGGCGGCGACGACGACACCCCGCCGGCAGCGGGCAACCCCGGCGGCGGCACCACCCCGGCGGCCTCCTTCGCGGCCGCCAGCTTCGTCTCGATGGCAGCGCCCACGCTGGCCAATCCGGCGGCGATGGCCACCACCACGGTGGGCTCGACGCTGAAGGTGTCCTTCACCGACGGCAGCGCACGCGACTACAAGCTGGCCTACAAGCCCTTCTTCACCACCGGCGACCTGGTGCCGAACGGCGCCGGCGGCACCATCCTGGCCGGCGGCTACTACGACATCGACAATCGCCCGATCGTCGACAACTCGAAGGCCGGCAGCGAGCGCCAGTTCTACTCCGACTGCCCGGACGGCAGCTCGCTGCTCACGCTGGCCAACGCCAAGGTGCCGGGCGTGAAGGGCAAGCCGGTGTTCGCGGTGGTGCAGTTCGAATACACCACGCGCAACCAGAACGGCGACTCGACCTACGGCCAGCTGCCCTCGCCGATCGCGGTGCTGACGCTCGACCAGGACCCGGCCACCGGCGCGCTCACGCTGGTCAAGTACCACAACGTCGACACCTCGAAGGCGCACGGCCTGTGGATCACCTGCGGCGCGAGCCTGTCGCCCTGGAACACCCATCTGTCGAGCGAGGAATACGAGCCGGACGCGACCCTCGCCGCCACCGACAAGCAGTTCCTCGCCTACAGCCAGAACACCTTCGGCAGCCCCACGGCGGCCAATCCCTATCACTACGGCCACCTGCCCGAGGTGACGGTCAACCCCGACGGCACCGGCAGCATCAGGAAGCATTACTGCCTGGGCCGGATCTCGCACGAGCTGATCCAGGTGATGCCCGACCAGCGCACCGTGATGATGGGCGACGACGCCACCAACGGCGGCCTGTTCATGTTCATCGCCGACAAGGCGGCCGACCTCTCGGCCGGCACGCTCTACGTGGCGAAGTGGAACCAGACCAGCTCGGCCGGCGCCGGCGCGGCCACGCTGAACTGGATCCGCATCGGCCACGCCGGCAGCGACGAGATCGAGGCGCTCGCCAATACGCTGAAGGCCGCCGACATCATGGACCTGGCCACCGCCGATCCGAACGACGCCTCGTACACGAAGATCCACTTCGGCGGCAGGTTCAACTGGATGCGCATCAAGCCGGGCATGGAGAAGGCCGCGGCCTTCCTGGAGACGCACCGCTACGCCGCGCTGATCGGCGGCAGCATGGGCTTCACCAAGCTGGAGGGCACCACGGTCGACGCGAAGGACAAGGTGGTGTACACGGCGATGTCGCGCGTCGAGACCTCGATGGTCAAGGGCAACGCGGTCTCGCGCGACGTGGCGGTGGACAGGAAGATCTCGGCGGGCGCCGTCTATGCGCTGAACCTGAAGGGCGGCCAGCGCGACAGCGCGGGCACCGCGATCGACAGCGAATGGGTGCCGGTCGACATGAGCGCGCCGGCCGCGCTGGTCGGCGAGGACCTGGCCGCCGCCGACGCGCTCGGCAATACCGCCAATGCCGACAAGATCGCCAACCCGGACAACCTGAAGTTCTCGCAGAAGCTGCGCACGCTGTTCATCGGCGAGGATTCCGGGATGCACGTGAACAACTTCCTGTGGGCCTACAACGTCGACACCAAGACCCTCTCGCGCGTGCTGTCCTGCCCGTCCGGGGCGGAATCGACGGGCCTGCACGCGGTCGACGAGATCAACGGCTGGACCTACATCATGAGCAACTTCCAGCACGTGGGCGATTGGGAATCGCCGCTGCACGACAAGGTGAAGGCCACCCTGGACCCGCTGGTGCGAAGCAATTACAAGGATCGTTTCGGCGCCAGCGTCGGTTACCTGACGGCCGAGGCGACCGGCATCCAGCTCGGCAAGGCTTGAGGGCGCGAGCAGGGCAGCCGGCTCGCTGACCGACCGTCCTGTTCACAATCCTGAAACATCGTTTCATCCGTCGCGGCCTTCCCGGCCGTTGCCGCGCGCTGTCGATCCCGACAGCGCGCTTTTTTCTTTTTGTCGGCTTTGTGTGCGCGCCAGGCACGGCCCGCGGCCGTGGCCACGGTGTAAGCTGCGCTTTTGCCCCGCGGGCCAGGCGCGCCCCGGCAAGCTCGTTTCGGTCGAAAATCCCAACATTTGGGAAATCAGCTTCCGACGATCGGGGCAAAAAAAAAGCGCCACGGGGGACCGTGGCGCTAAAAAAGTTCTAGCCATTCCGAGGGCCGTGCTAGAACCTGAGAGACTGCATCGAAACCACGTTATCGGTAAATCTGGCGAAACGTTGTTTCGAAATTCAGGTACATTTTTTCCGTTTCCCGAGGACAAGTCAAGCGAAAAATACAGTCCCGTTGCGAATTTTGCGACATGCCGGCCGGATTTAACCTTGGAAAACAGGGGCCATTCGGCAATATCTCACGACATGAGATGTTGCTCATCAAATGTGCATGACTCGGCATTTGTCGTACTATTTCGGAAATTTTGAAATTTTGTTTCGGAAAAAAGAGAGTGTTCCGTGTCGATATTGAATAACGCAGCCGCTGCCGCGCGCGATCGGGAATCCTCCACCGACGAGATCTCGGCGCTCGCCCGGGGGCTCGCGGTGCTGCGCCGGATCGCTGCCGCCGATGCTCCCGTCAGCAACCGCGAACTGACAGAATTAACAGGTATCCCCAAGCCGACCGTCTCGCGCATCACCGCCACCCTGGTGAGCGCCGGTTTCCTGTTCCGGCTGCCCGACAGCGAGCGCTTCGTGCTGACCGCCTCGGTGCTCGAGCTGAGCAACGGCTTCCTGCGCAACTTCGACATCCGCGCGCGCTCGCGGCCGTTCCTGATCGAGCTGGCCGAGCGCACCTCGCTGTCGGTCCATCTCGCCGTGCGCGACCGGCTCGACATGGTCGCGATCGACGTGATCCGGCCGCGCTCGGCGGTGCTCGTCACGCGGCTCGAGATCGGCTCGCGGATGGACATCGCCCGCACCGCGGTGGGCCGTGCCTACCTGGCCGCGCTCGAGGAAGGCGAGCGGCGCGAGCTGCTCGGCGCCCTGCAGGCCGCCCACGGCGACGACTGGCCGCTGGTGGTGGCCCGCCTGAACTCGGCCCTCGACGACACGCTGCGCAACGGCTACTCGCTGGCGATCGGCGAATGGCGCGACGGGCTCAATGCCATCGCGGCCGGTTTCGTCGGCCCCTCGGGCCAGCGCTACGCCGTCAATTGCGGCGGCGCCGCCCAGCAGTACCCGCCCGAGTGGCTGCTCGAAACAGCGGTGCCCGCCATGCACGAATGCATCGCCAAGATCACGCGCGAGATCGGCGGCGCGGTGCCGACGCGGCGCGGCTGAAGCCCCGCCACGGCCGCCAGCCGGCCCGGCCGACGGCGACCGCCATCTTGCCGGAGCACGGCGCGGCACGACCAAATCGAAATGAGCGGGCGGCGCCGGCGGGCTGGCCGGCGCCGCCCGCTTCGCCTGGCGCGACAGGGCATCGTATGGGCCCGCCGTGTCGGCGCCATGTCGGTGCGCGCCCCGCCGGCAGCGGGGCCGGCCGGCCCGCGCCCGCCGTCAGCCAATCGTCAAGCTCGCGTCACCCGATCGTCACGACGAAAAAACATGTGGTTACCCCAGTAAACCGTTGAAAGAAAGTCCTCTGGACGATAGGCCGGCTCGCAACGTAGCATCATGCAACCTCGCGCCGGGGCGCTGCCCGCCCGACGCTCCGCTCTTTCGCCGTCCGACGTGGCGCGCCTGCCTGGCGCACCCGCGCACGACGCCTCCCACGCCCGCTCACGCCAGCGTCAGCCAGATCGAACATGAACAATCAGGAATCGCAAACGCCTCGCTCCCCCGCCCCTGCGCCGCAGGATCCGGCGCCGCGCAAGCGCCGCCGGCCGATCGCGATCGGCGTGGCCGCGCTCGTCGTGATCGGGGGCGCGCTGCTGTGGTGGCATCCGTGGAAGAAGAACGAGGCGCCGGCCAACGGCCAGCAGGCCGGCCAGGGCGGCGGGCGCCGCCACGGCGGCCCGGCCGACTTCGCCAACCAGCCGCAGCCGGTGCAGGTGGCCACCGCCTCGCGCGGCGAGATGCCGATCGTGCTATCCGCGCTCGGCACGGTCACGCCGCTGGCCACCGTGACGGTGAAGACGCAACTGTCCGGCTACCTGCAGTCGGTCAACTTCACCGAAGGGCAGATGGTCAAGAAGGGCGACGTGCTGGTGCAGATCGACCCGCGCCCCTACCAGGTCGCGCTCGAGACCGCCGAAGGCACGCTGGCGCGCGACCAGGCGCTGCTGGCCACCGCGCGCCTGGACCTCAAGCGCTACCAGACGCTGCTCGCGCAGGACTCGATCTCGGGCCAGCAGGCCGACACGCAGGCCTCGCTGGTCAAGCAGTACGAAGGCACCGTGAAGACCGACCAGGCCTCGATCGACTCGGCCAAGCTGAACCTGACCTACGCGCGCGTGACCGCGCCCGTCTCGGGCCGCGTCGGCCTGCGCCAGGTGGATGCCGGCAACTACGTGACGCCGGGCGACACCAACGGCCTGGTGGTGATCACCCAGCTGCAGCCGATGAGCGTGATCTTCACCACCTCGGAGGACAACCTCCCGCCGATCCTGAAGCAGGTCAATGCCGGCCAGTCGCTGTCAGTGACGGCCTACAACCGCAACAACACGGTGCCGCTCGAAGCCGGCTCGCTGGAAACCTTCGACAACCAGATCGACACCACCACCGGCACCGTCAAGCTGCGCGCGACCTTCGCCAACAAGAACAACCTGCTGTTCCCGAATCAGTTCGTCAACACGCGCCTGCTGGTGGACACGCTGAAGGACGCGGTGATCGTGCCGACCGCCGCGGTGCAGACCGGCTCGATCGGCCAGTTCGTCTATATCGTCAAGCCCGACAACACGGTCACGGTTCGCAAGGTCAAGCCGGGCCCGGTGGACGGCGAGCGCACCAGCATCGCCGAGGGCGTGCAGGTGGGCGAGCGGGTGGTCACCGACGGCGTCGACCGGCTGCGCGAAGGCGCCAAGATCACCATCCCGGCCGAGCATCCGAAGGGCGCCAGCGGTGCCTCGGGGGCCTCGGCCGCGCATGCCGCATCGGGCGCCTCGGGCGCGCACGGCCATCGCCATCACGGCGCGTCCCAATCCGCCGCGCAATGACGACGCCTGATCGATGAATCCGTCACGTCTATTCATTCTTCGCCCGGTCGGCACCGCCTTGCTGATGGCGGCCATCATGCTGGCCGGCCTGGTCTCGCTGCGCTTCCTGCCGCTGGCCGCGCTGCCCGAGGTCGACTACCCGACCATCCAGGTGCAGACCTTCTACCCCGGCGCGAGCCCCGAGGTGATGACCTCCTCGGTGACCGCGCCGCTGGAGCGCCAGTTCGGCCAGATGCCCTCGCTGAACCAGATGTCCTCGCAGAGCTCGGCCGGCGCCTCGGTGATCACCCTGCAGTTCAGCCTGGACCTGCCGCTGGACATCGCCGAGCAGGAAGTGCAGGCCGCCATCAACGCGGCCGGCAACCTGCTGCCCTCGGACCTGCCCGCGCCGCCGATCTACGCCAAGGTCAACCCGGCCGACGCGCCGATCCTCACGCTGGCGATCACCTCCAAGACCCTGCCGCTCTCGCAGGTGCAGGACCTGACCGACACGCGCCTGGCGATGAAGATCTCGCAGGTCTCGGGCGTGGGCCTGGTGAGCCTGTCGGGCGGCAACCGGCCGGCGGTGCGGATCCAGGCCAACCCGCTGGCGCTGGCGCAATACGGCCTGAACCTGGACGACCTGCGCACCACCATCTCGAACCTCAACGTCAACACGCCGAAGGGCAACTTCGACGGCCCGACGCGCGCCTACACGATCAACGCCAACGACCAGCTGACCAGCGCCGACCAGTACAACGACGCGGTGGTGGCCTACAAGAACGGCCGCCCGGTGATGCTGACCGATGTGGCCAAGGTGATCGCCGGCACCGAGAACACCAAGCTCGGCGCCTGGGTCGATTCCGAGCCCGCGATCATCGTCAACGTGCAGCGCCAGCCGGGCGCCAACGTGATCCAGACCGTCGACGCGATCAAGGCGATCCTGCCCAAGCTGCAGGAGACGCTGCCGGCCGCGCTCGACGTGCAGATCGTCACCGACCGCACCACCATGATCCGCGCCGCGGTGCGCGACGTGCAGTTCGAGCTGGCGCTGGCGGTGGTGCTGGTGGTGCTGGTGATGTACCTGTTCCTGGCCAACATCTACGCGACCATCATCCCGAGCCTGTCGGTGCCGCTCTCGCTGATCGGCACGCTGGCGGTGATGTACCTGGCCGGCTTCTCGCTGAACAACCTCTCGCTGATGGCGCTGACCATCGCCACCGGCTTCGTGGTCGACGACGCGATCGTGATGATCGAGAACATCGCCCGCTACGTGGAGGAAGGCGAGGGGCCGCTGGAGGCCGCGCTCAAGGGCTCGAAACAGATCGGCTTCACCATCATCTCGCTGACGGTCTCGCTGATCGCGGTGCTGATCCCGCTGCTGTTCATGGGCGACGTGGTGGGCCGGCTGTTCCACGAGTTCGCGATCACCCTGGCGGTGACCATCGTGATCTCGGCGGTGGTCTCGCTGACCCTGGTGCCGATGATGTGCGCCAAGCTGCTGCGCCACACCCCGCCCAAGGGCGAGCACCGCTTCGAGACGCGCGTGCACGTGGTGATCGACAAGGTGATCGCGCGCTACGGCACGGCGCTGCGCTGGGTGCTGGAGCGCGAGCGCTCGACCCTGGTGGTGGCCCTGCTGACCCTGGCGCTGACCGCCCTGCTCTACGTGTACGTGCCCAAGGGCTTCTTCCCGGTGCAGGATACCGGCGTGATCCAGGCCATCACCCAGGCGCCGCAGGCGGTCTCCTACGGCTCGATGGCCGAGCGGCAGCAGGCGCTGGCCGCCGAGGTCCTGAAGAACCCGAACGTCGACGGCCTCACCTCCTTCATCGGCGTGGACGGCTCGAACATCACGCTCAACAGCGGGCGCATGCTGATCAACCTGAAGAACCGCGACGATCGCAGCGAATCGGCCACGCAGATCATCCGCGACCTGCAGAAGCAGGTGGCGAACCTGCCCGGCATCCAGCTCTACATGCAGCCGGTGCAGGATCTGACCATCGACTCGACGGTCAGCCCGACCCAGTACCAGTTCCTGCTGACCAGCCCGAACCCCGACGACTTCGCCACCTGGGTGCCCAAGCTGATGCAGCAGTTGCAGAAGGAGCCCTCGCTGGCCGACGTGGCCACCGACCTGCAGGCCAACGGCAAGTCGGTCTACGTCGAGATCGACCGCGCCACCGCGGCGCGCTTCGGCATCACGCCGGCCACCGTCGACAACGCGCTCTACGACGCCTTCGGCCAGCGCATCGTCTCGACCATCTTCACGCAGTCGAACCAGTACCGCGTGATCCTGGAAGCCGAGCCGCAGATGCAGCACTACGTGGAATCGCTCAACAGCATCTACCTGCCGGCCTCGGGCGGCGGCCAGGTGCCGCTGTCGTCGATCGCCAAGTTCCACGAACGCCCCGCGCCGCTCTTGGTCACCCACCTCGGCCAGTTCCCGGCCGCCACGGTGTCCTTCAACCTCGCGCCGGGCGCCTCGCTGGGCGAGGGCGTCAATGCGATCACCGCCGCCGAGAAGGCGATCGGGCTGCCGGCCTCGTTCCAGACCCGCTTCCAGGGCGCGGCGCTGGCCTTCCAGTCCTCGCTGTCGAACCAGCTGTTCCTGATCCTGGCCGCGATCGTGACCATGTACATCGTGCTGGGCGTGCTCTACGAGAGCTACATCCACCCGATCACGATCCTCTCCACCCTGCCCTCGGCCGGGGTGGGCGCGCTGCTCGCGCTGATGATCACCGGCCACGACCTCGACATCATCGGCATCATCGGCATCGTGCTCCTGATCGGCATCGTCAAGAAGAACGCGATCATGATGATCGACTTCGCGCTCGAGGCCGAGCGCAACGAAGGCAAGTCGCCGCGCGAGGCGATCTACCAGGCCTGCCTGCTGCGCTTCCGGCCGATCCTGATGACCACCCTGGCCGCCCTGCTCGGCGCGGTGCCGCTGATCGTCGGCTCGGGCGCGGGCTCGGAGCTGCGCCAGCCGCTGGGGATCGCGATCGCCGGCGGCCTGATCGTCTCGCAGGTGCTGACGCTGTTCACCACGCCGGTGATCTACCTCGGCTTCGATTCGCTGGCGCGCCGCGTGCGGCAAGCCTTCGAACGGCGCCGGCCGGCCGCCGGCGGCAACGGAACGGGCGCGTAAATGAACCTGTCGCGCCTGTTCATCGAGCGCCCGATCGCGACCACCCTGCTCGCGCTCGGGATCGCGCTCTCGGGCCTGTTCGCCTTCGTCAGGCTGCCGGTCTCGCCGCTGCCGCAGGTGGACTTCCCGACCATTTCGGTGTCGGCCTCGCTGCCCGGGGCCAGCCCCGACACGGTCGCCACCAGCGTGACCAGCCCGCTGGAGCGGCACCTGGGCTCGATCGCCGACGTCACCGAGATGACCTCGACCAGCTCGGTGGGCAGCGCGCGCATCATCCTGCAGTTCGGGCTGGACCGCGACATCGACGGCGCCGCGCGCGACGTGCAGGCCGCCATCAACGCGGCGCGCGCCGACCTGCCCGCCAGCCTCAAGAGCAATCCCACCTACAAGAAGGTCAACCCGGCCGACTCGCCGATCATGGTGCTGGCCGTCACCTCCGACACGGCCTCGCCGGCGCGCCTGTACGACGCGGCCTCCACCGTGCTGCAGCAGGCGCTCTCGCAGATCGAGGGGATCGGCGAGGTGGACGTGTCGGGCTCGGCCAACCCGGCGGTGCGCATCGAGCTCGAGCCGCACGCGCTGTTCCACTACGGCATCGGCCTGGAGGACGTGCGCGCCGCGCTCGCCTCGGCCAACGCCAACAGCCCGAAGGGCGCGATCGAATACGGGCCCACCCACTACCAGCTCTATACCAACGACCAGGCCTCGCAGGCTTCGCAGTACCGCGACCTGGTGATCGCCTACCGCAACAACGCGGCGGTGCGGCTCGACGACGTGGGCAGCGTGGTCGACTCGGTCGAGGACCTGCGCAACGTGGGCCTGGCCAACGGCAAGAAGGCGGTGCTGGTGATCCTCTACCGCTCGCCGGGCGCCAACATCATCGACGCGGTGGATCGCGTCAAGGCCTCGCTGCCGCAGCTCACCGCCGGCATGCCGGCCGACGTCGACGTGGCGCCGGTGCTGGACCGCTCGCGCACCATCCGCGCCTCGCTGACCGATACCGAGCACACCCTGCTGATCGCGGTGGGCCTGGTGGTGATGGTGGTGTTCCTGTTCCTGCGCAACTGGCGCGCCACCCTGATCCCGAGCGTGGCGGTGCCGATCTCGATCATCGGCACCTTCGGCGCGATGTACCTGCTCGGCTTCTCGCTCGACAACCTCTCGCTGATGGCCTTGATCGTCGCCACCGGCTTCGTGGTCGACGACGCGATCGTGGTGCTGGAGAACATCTCGCGCCATATCGAGAGTGGCAAGCCGCGCCTGCAGGCCGCCTTCGAGGGCGCGCGCGAGGTGGGCTTCACGGTGCTGTCGATCAGCCTGTCGCTGGTGGCCGTGTTCCTGCCGATCCTGCTGATGAGCGGCATCGTCGGGCGGCTGTTCCGCGAGTTCGCGCTGACGCTGTCGCTGGCGATCTTCGTCTCGCTGTTCGTCTCGCTCACGCTCACGCCAATGATGTGCGCGCGCCTGCTGCCCGAGCACGATCCCAAGCGCGAGGAAGGACGCGTGGGACGCTGGCTCGAGCGCGGTTTCGCGCGCCTGCAGCACGGCTACGACGTCACCGTGGTGTGGGCGCTGCGCCATCCGCGCCTCATCATCCTGTCGCTGGTGGCCACCGTCGCGCTGAACGTGCTGCTCTACGTGAAGATCCCCAAGGGCTTCTTCCCGCAGCAGGACACCGGCATGCTGATCGGCGGCATCCAGGCCGACCAGTCCACCTCGTTCCAGGCGATGAAGCTCAAGTTCACCGAGATGATGAAGATCGTGCAATCGGACCCGAACGTGGCCACCGTGGCCGGCTTCAGCGGCGGACGCGCGACCAATGCCGGCTTCATGTTCATCACCCTCAAGGACAAGCCGGGCCGCAAGCTCTCGGCCGACCAGGTGATCGCCCAGCTGCGCCCGCGCCTGGCGCGCGTGGCCGGCGCGCGCACCTTCCTGCAGGCCGCCCAGGACCTGCGCGTGGGCGGCAGGCAGTCGAACGCGCAATACCAGTTCACGCTGTTCGGCGACTCCACCGCCGAGCTCTACCAGTGGGGGCCGAAGCTGACCGAGGCGCTGCAGGGCAAGCCGCAGCTGGCCGACGTCAACTCCGACCAGCAGCAGGGCGGCCTGGAGGCGATGGTCAACATCGACCGCGCCACCGCCGCGCGCCTGAACATCCAGCCCGCCGAGATCGACAACACGCTGTACGACGCCTTCGGCCAGCGCCAGGTCTCGACCATCTACAACCCGCTGAACCAGTACCACGTGGTGATGGAGGTCGCGCCGCAGTACTGGCAGGACCCCGAGATGCTCAAGCAGATCTGGATCAGCACCACCGGCGGCTCGGCCAGCGGCTCGTCCTCCACCAACGCCACGGCCGGCACCTTCGTGGCGGGCAGCGCGGCGGGCACCGGCACGGCCGGCACCAGCACCAGCAGCGCGGCGGCGATCGCCTCCGATTCGGCGCGCAACGCGGCGCTCAACTCGATCGCGGCCACCGGCAAGTCGAGCGCCTCCTCGGGCGCGGCGGTCTCGACCTCGAAGTCGACCATGGTGCCGCTCTCGACGATCGCCAGCTTCGGGCCGGCCACCACGCCGCTGTCGGTCAGCCACCAAGGTTTGTTCGTGGCCACCACCATCTCCTTCAACCTGCCGCCGGGCGTGGCGCTGTCGGACGCCACCCGGGTGATCTACCAGACCATGGCCGAGCTCGGCATGCCGCCCACCATCACCGGCAGCTTCCAGGGCACCGCGCAGGCCTTCCAGAAGGCGCTGCAGGACCAGCTGCTGCTGATCGCGGCGGCCATCGCGGCGATCTACATCGTGCTGGGCATGCTCTACGAGAGCTACATCCACCCGGTGACGATCCTCTCCACCCTGCCCTCGGCCGGGGTGGGCGCCCTGCTCGGCCTGCTGCTGTTCAAGACCGAGTTCGGCATCATCGGCCTGATCGGCGTGATCCTGCTGATCGGCATCGTCAAGAAGAACGCGATCATGATGGTGGACTTCGCGATCGAGGCCACCCGCCAGGGCCATTCCTCGTTCGACGCGATCCACGAGGCCTGCCGGCTGCGCTTCCGGCCGATCATGATGACCACCATGGCCGCCATGCTCGGCGCGCTGCCGCTGGCCTTCGGGCACGGCGACGGCGCCGAGCTGCGCGCGCCGCTGGGCATCGCGATCGTCGGCGGGCTGATCGTCTCGCAGGTGCTGACGCTCTACACCACGCCGGTGGTCTATCTGTACATGGACCGCATCCGCGTGGCCGCCGAGCGGCGCCGCGCGCGCCGCATGCCGCCGCCGCGGCCGGCCGGCGCGAGCGAATGAGGCGCGCGCCGCGATGAGGCAACGGGAAACCGCCCGCGCCGCGGCGCCGCTCGCAGCGGAGGCGCTGACGATGCGCGCGCTCGCGCGCGAGGCCGACGAGGCCGCCGTGCTGCGCCTGTTCCTGCCCGCCGCGCCGCCGGCTACTCGCCATCGCTTTCCCGTCGGCATTCTGTAAGATATCGATCGATCCGCCGCCCTCGGCCATCCGGCCGGGCGCCACCGCCCACGCCTGCGTGCGGGGACGGATTCGGCATACACTGGTGGATCCTGCGTCGCCCGGCGCGGCCGGCGAGGACGCGGCGTCACGAAGGAGCGGTTCCATGTCGATGAAGGTATTGCTGATCGGCGCGACCGGCCGGACCGGCCATGCGCTCGCGGACCTGCTGCTCAAGCAGCGGGATTTCGAACTGACGGCGCTCGCGCGCCGGCCCGGCTTCGCCCTGCCCGGCGCGAAGCCGGTGGTGGCCGACCTGAACGGCGATTTCTCGGCCGCGTTCCGCGGCATCAGCCATGCGATCTACGCGGCGGGCTCCGCCGAATCGGAAGGCGAGGCCCAGGAAGCCGCGATCGACCGCGACGCGGTCGGCCGCGCCGCCGAATACGCCAAGGCCGCCAACCTGCAGAAACTGGTGGTGATCAGCTCGCTGAGCGCCTACCAACCCGAGCGCGGCCCGGCCGAGCTGGCCCATTACTCGCGCATGAAGCGCGAGGGCGACGATCGCGTGATCGCCTCCGGCGTCGACTACGTGATCCTGCGCCCCGGCCCGCTGTCGGACCAGCCCGGCGTCGGCAAGATCGCGCTGACCGACCGCTGGCAGGAAGACGCCACGCCGGTGGCGCGCCAGGACGTCGCCTGGGCCGCCGTCGAGGCGATCAAGCTCGGCATCTCGCGCAAGATCATCGGCTTCATCGGCGGCGGCAGCCCGATCGAGCAGGCCTTGCGCGCCTGAAGCGCGTGGCCTGCCCGCCATGAAAAAAGCGCCCTAGGGGCGCTTTTTTTCGTCCGGCTCGCGGCCGCGCTTACTGCGTCTTGTGGGCAGCCGCCCAGGCCTTGACCGCGTTCATGGTGTTCTCCACGTGCTTGTCCGGCGACATGCTGGTGTACTCGTAGAGCACCTTGCCTTCGGGCGAAATCACGTAGGACACGCGGTTGGCGCGCTCCACGGCCGGCAGCTTGGCGTCGTACTCGCGGATGATCTTCGCGTCCGGGTCGGCGGCCACCGGGAATTTGCTGCGGCACTCGCTGACCGAGAACTTGGTCAGCGTGTCGATCTTGTCGGCCGACACGCCGATCACGGTCGCGCCGTACTTCTTGTAGTCGTCCACCGCATCCGCGAAGGCATGGGCCTCGATGGTGCAGCCGGTGGTGAAGGCGGCCGGGTAGAAGTACAGCACCACCGGGCCCTTCTTCAACTGGTCGGCCAGCGAATAGTCGTAGGTCTTGCCGCCGATCGAGGCCTGCGTGGTGAAATCGGGCGCCGCATCGCCCGCCTTCAGCACCGCCTGCGCGGCCAGCGCGTGCATGGCCAGCGCCGCCACGGCCAGGGTCGACAGAATTTTCCGCTTCATTTTGTTCCTCGTTTTCAATAAAGTCCGAGAGTGTCCCGCCCCCGCTCGTTCGCCTGTCGAACGAATCGCCAGCCAAATCAAGCGATTTGCATACCAGTACCGCACCACTGGCTAAAGAATCGGAGCCGATAGCCGTTATTGCAACCGAACCAACGGTTCCAGCCTCACCAGCCAGCGAGAAACATGGAAGCCAACAGGAACACGTCGCCGCACAAGCGCACCTGGCGTCACGCCCTACGCGCGCTGCGCCGACTCGCCTGGTCCGGCGGCGCCTTGATGCCAGCCCGGGCCAGCGCGCCACGCGACGATGATACCGTCCGCCACTGGCTCGAACAGACCGTCGGCGCGGTCGATTTTCTTGCCCACGTCGACCGCGACCTGCGCTTCCTCTACGTCTCGGAAGCCAGCCTGCGTTTCATCGGCTATCACCGCGACTACCTGCGCACGCTGACCCTGCGCGACCTGATCCCCGAGCAGGATACCGCGACGCTCGAGGCCTTGCTCGCCCGCGCGAGCCAGACCGGCCATATCGAGAAGGCCACGGTCTGCATCGTCAAGTCGCTGACCTATCCGCTCGACGTGGAACTGCGCGCGGTGCGCAGCCATCACGCCGGCGTCGACGGCTACGCGATCGCCGCCTTCGACGTGTCGGCCTGGCGCGCGCTGGAGGCGCGCCTCACCTACGAGATGCACCACGACCCGATGACGGGGCTCGACAACCTGTCGGCGCTGATCCCCGGGCTGATGGAGGCGCAGCGCGCGGCCGACGAGGACGGCCGCTGCGCGGCGCTGCTGCTGCTCGACCTGGACGACTACCAGCGCATCAACCGCGGGCTCGGCTACGACGCCGGCGACATGCTGCTGCGCGACACCGCCCAGCGCCTGCGCGGCGCGATCGCCGACGAGGAGCGGCTGGCCCGGGTGGCCAGCGACAAGTTCGCGATCGTGTTCAACGCGCCCGATCGCGAGGCCGCGCGCGAGCGCGCCCAGACGCTGGCGCGGCGCCTGCAGGCGGCGATCCAGCCGCCCTACCGCTACGACGGCCAGTCGGTGCACCTGTCGGCCAGCATCGGCATCGCGCTGTACCCGGACGAGCGCCCGGCCGCCACCCGCCCGCATCATCACAGCCCGCTGCTGCGCCGCGCCGACCACGCGCTGACGCAGGCCAAGGCGCTCGGCGGCAATACCCTGGCCTTCCACCAGAGCGCGGCCGACCCGACCGACGCCGAGCGGCTCAAGCTCGAATCCGATCTCTACGACGGCGTGCGCAACGGCGAATTCTCGCTGCACTTCCAGCCGATCACGGAAAGCCGCAGCGGCGCGGTGGCCGGCGTGGAGGCGCTGATCCGCTGGCACCACCCGGTGCACGGGCTGGTGCCGCCCGCCACCTTCATCCCGCTGGCGGAATCAATCGGCCTGATTCATTACCTCGGCAACTGGGTGCTGAAGGCCGCCTGCATGCAGTTGGTGTCCTGGGACGACCAGGGCATCGTGCTCGAATACGTGGCCGTCAACGTCTCGCCGCAGCAGTTCCGCGACCCGCGCTTCGTGCAGGGCGTGCGCGAGGCGATCGCGCTGACCGGCATCAGCCCGCAGCGCATCGTGCTGGAGATCACCGAGAGCCTGCTGATGCACGACCCGGTCGGCGCCAAGGCCCTGCTCGAGGAGGTGGCCGCGCTGGGGATTCGTTTTGCCGTCGACGACTTCGGCACCGGCTACTCCAGCCTCGCCTACCTGCAACGTTTTCCGCTTGCCCGCCTGAAGATCGACCGCAGTTTCGTCGAAAATTTGTTGACGTCGCGCAATGATCGCGCGATCGTGTCGGCCGTCGTCGGACTTGCGCAGACGCTCGACCTCGAACTCGTCGCCGAAGGCGTCGAAACCGAGGCCCAGCGCGCACTGCTGACGGAAATGGGTTGCGACCATATCCAGGGCTGGCTCGTGTGTCGTGCGCTACCATCCGACGAACTCGCCCAGCGTTTCGAGGCTCGTCTGCTTCACCTGCGCGAAACGGCCTGAGGGCCGGCACCGAGCCATTAACCGTATGACGACATACACCGAACACCTGCCGAAAGCGGCGCTGCTCGACAAGCTGTGGGCGCGCATGAACGACCGCGGCGATTTTCCGATGCTGTCGGATTCGCTGCGCGCGACCATGGCCGCGATCGACAACGACAACCTCGACTTCACCGCGCTGGTGGGCGTGGTGCTGTCCGACTTCGCGCTCACGCAGAAGGTGATCCGGCTCGCCAACTCGGCGATGTACATCGCGTTCGGCGGCAACATCACCACCGTGACCCGCGCCCTGATGGTGCTGGGCATGGACGCGGTCGGCCACCTGGTGGTCGGCCTGAAGCTGGTCGACCACTTCCACCAGGGCGCCTCGCAGCGCATCGATGCCAAGCTGGAGCTGAACCGCGCGCTGCTCTCGGGCTGCGTGGCGCGCAGCCTGACCGAGGATGCGGAGCTGCGCGCCGGCGAGGAGGCGATCGTCTGCACCCTGATGCGCCAGGTCGGCAAGCTGCTGGTGGTGTTCTACCTGGACAGCGAGTGGGACGCGATCCGCCGCCGCGCGGCCGAACTCGGCGGCAACGACGCCGCCGCCTGCGTCGACGTGCTGGGCGTGGGCTTCGACGAGATCGGCCGGGAGGCCGCGCTGCGCTGGCGCCTGCCCGAGTCGATCCGCGCCAGCATCGCGCCGTTCGACCCGGCCGACGAAACCAGCGCGGAAAGCATCCAGTGGCTGCGCGCGGTCAGCGACTGCTCGACCGAGGTGGCCGCGGTGATGACCACCCCGGGCCTGAGCGCCGGCCAGCGCGACACGCGCCTGCTGGCGCTGGCCCAGCGCTTCGCCGCCACGCTCGAGATCGAGCCCGACGAATTGGTGCGTATCGCCCGCGAGCTGGCCCACGACGAGGCCAGCGACACGGTGCTGCGCGAGATCGTGGCGCTGCGCGCCAACGCGGCGGCGCTCGAACGCGCGGCCGCCGAGCCGCAGGCCACGCTCGACACCGGGCTGGCCGACCTGCGCGCGCTGCCCACCGAGAACCAGCAGGAACACGTGCTGGCGCTGGCTTCCGAAAGCGTGCTGGCGGGCCTCGCGCTGTCGCGCACCATCATGTTCGTGCGCGATGCCGACGGGGTGTTTTCGGCCAGGCTGGGTTTCGGTTTCGGCGTGGAGGCCGCGCTGCCGCGCATGCGCTTTCACGAGACCTTCGAGCCCGACGTGTTCCACCTGGCGATCTCGAATTCGGTCGGGATCTTCATCGAGGACGCGCACGAGCCGAAGATGCGCCGCCGCCTGCCCGCCTGGTACCGCGACGCGCTGCCCGACGTGCACGGCTTCGTGCTGCTGCCGGTGCGCAGCGGCGATCACTGCGCGGCCCTGCTCTACGGCGATTGGTCGGGCCCGCAGCGCACCCAGCGCATCGCCCATCGCGAGATGGCGGTGCTCAACAATATCGGCGCCGAGCTGAGCCGCTTCTTCTCGCTGCGGGACGGCGAGGCGCACTGAGCCGCGCCCGCCGCCCGCGACGGACAAAAAAACCGGCCGCCCCCTGACGGGAGCGGCCGGTTTTTTCCTGTCGCCGGCTGCGGCGGCTTACTTCAGCACCACCGGCACGCTGAAATACTTCTTCGCCAGGTTGTCGATCGTGCCGTCGGCCTTCAGGTCCTTCAGCGCGCCGTTGATGGCGTTGCGCAGGTCGGTGTCGTTCTTGCGCAGGCCGAAACCGACGCCCGAACCGAGGATCTCGGCATCGACCACCTGCGGGCCCGCGAACGCGAAGCCGGCGGCCTGCGGCTTGGCCAGGAAGCCCTTGGCGGCCGCTTCCGAATCCTGGAAGGTGGCGTCCAGGCGGCCCGACTTCAGGTCCTCGTAGGCCAGGTCCTGGGTCTGGTAGGGCACCACCTCGACGCCGGCCGGGGCCCAGCGCGCCTTGGCGTAGGACTCCTGGATCGTGCCCTGCAGCACTCCGACGCGCTTGCCCTTGAGCGAGGCGGGCGTGGGCAGCAGGCCGCTGCCCTTCTTCGCGATCAGCTGGTTCGGGATCGAGTAGATCGGATCGGTGAACGCGACCGCCTTCTTGCGCTGGTCGGTGATCGTCATGTCCGAGTTGATCGCGTCGAACTTGCGGGCCTGCAGCGCCGGGATCAGGCCGTCGAAGTCGTTCTCGACCCACACGCACTTGACCTTCAGCTTCGCGCACACGGCATTGCCGACATCGATGTCGAAACCGGCGAGCTTGCCGTCGGGCAGCTTGTACTCGAACGGCGCATACGAGGCCTCGACGCCGAAGCGGATCTGCTTCAGGTCCGCGGCGCTCGCGCCGGACAGTGTGGACATCGCGGCGGCCGTCGCCACCGCGCCCGCGGCCATCTTTCGCCAGTTCAACTTCATCGGAAGGTTCTCCTCGAGATACAGATCGGTTCTTGGACAAACGGGCGCGCGCCCTCGTGGGACGGGCGCCCGGACACTACGCACGGGTCAAGCCGTGATGCGGCGGAAAACGCCGCAAGGGCGCGATTGTACCGCCGAGCGCGCCGCGCCCCGCCGCGAGCGGGCCGGCTTGCCGCGCGACGCGGCGCGCGAAGGGCCGCGCCGCATCGAGCCAAACCGCGCCGGGCCGCCTTCAGCCGAGCGCGGCCAGCGTGGCCTCGGTGGTCTCCACCACCATCAGCCCGGCTCGCAGGCCTGGCTTGACCGCCGGGTTCGGGAACACGATGCGCTCCTCGTCGTGCGAGACCAGGTAGCGATAGTCGCCGTCGCGCGCGACCAGGGTGCCGCGCGCCAGCGGCGTGAAATTCGCCACGTCGCCGGCCACCAGCAGCTCGAAAGCCTCGCTCTGCTTGGTGAGCTGGCCGATCACGGTGAACACTCGCGGCAACGCGGGCGCCGCGGCGGCGGCATGCGCGGCTGCGCTGCCGACTTCACCCGCGATCAGCGCGCGCACCGCCGCATCGGCGCCGGCGAAGCGCGACAGCTCGTTCTGGCCGAACGGGCGCACCTTGCCGAGCTCCAGCGTGCAGGCCAGCGCCCCGCAGGCGCTCGCGCAGAACTGCGAATAGGTATTGCCGGGCTCGGTATGCAGCAGCACGGCCGCGATCCGCGCGCGCGCCAGCCAGTCGATCATGGCGCGCGCCGGCGGCTCGCCGATATGCGGCAGCAGCGCGAACTGCTCGAAGGCCGAGGCGCGGATCGCCGTGTGCATGTCGAGGTGCCAGCGCATCTGGCGCGACTCGGGGGCGGCGGCGAAGAACTCGCGCGCCGCGGCCTCGAGCACGGCCGCGCGCGGTGCGTCGCGGCTGCCTTCGCGCTGCGCGTGGCGGCCGTTGAACAGGCGGTTCAGGTCGTCGTCGAGGTAGCGCGTGCCGGCGCGCATCGCCGCCGGGTGGCCCAGCACCACCAGCAGGCGGTTCGCCAAGGACAGCGCGCCGCGCGCCAGGTCGCGCACCATCATCGACAGCAGTTCGATCGGCGCGGTTTCGTCGCCGTGCACACCGGCCGATACCAGCAGGCTGGCCGGCATCGCTGCGCCCGCCACCAACGCCGCCGGGCTCAGCGCCAGCAGACCTTCGCCGTGCCAGGCGTAGCGCACCGCCCCTCCGGCGCAGACGCCCTCGCGCGCGTCCGGCGTCCCGCCGGCCAGCGTGAAGGCGAGGAAATCGTCGAGCCAGGCGGGCGCGCCGCCGCGATCAGCGCTGGAAGTCATACAGCGAACCGAGCTTGAGGATCTGCGTCAGCTCGTCGAGCGCGGTGCGCGACTCATTGAGCAGGGCCGGGTCGGTCAGGTCGGACGGCGCGAGGCGGTCGCGATAGTGCTTCTCGATCCAGGCGTCGAGCGAGCCGAACAGCGCATCGTCGATCCACACGTTAGGCCGCACCGCCGCGCGCTCGGCCTCGTTCAGCACTACCCGCAGGCGCAGGCAGGCAGGGCCGCCGCCGTTCTTCATGCTCTCGCGCAGGTCGAACACCAGCACCTCGCCGATCGGCCCGTTGCCGGCCGCCAGCGCGTCGAGATAGCGCCCCACGCGCTCGTTCTCGCGGCATTCCTGCGGCACCACCAGCACCTGCGAGCCGTCGGCGCGCGACAGCAGCTGGCTGTTGAACAGGTAGGAGCCGACCGCGTCGGCCACGCTCACCGCCGCCTCGGGCACCTCGATCACGTTCAGATGCGCGCCGCGCGCCGCGAGCGAGGCGCTCAGCGCGTCGTACACCGACTTGCGCTCGGCGAAGGCCAGCTCGTGGCAGAACAGCGTGTCGCGATTGCCGACCGCGATCACGTCGTTGTGGAACACGCCCGCATCGATCACCTCGGGGTTCTGCAAGGCGTAGACGGTCGCGTCCTCGGCCAGGCCGTGGCGCTGCGCCACCGCGCGGCTCGCCTCGAAGGTCTGGCGCGCCGGGAAGCGCTTGGGCTCGGGCCCGCGCCGGTATTCGCTGCGGCCGTAGACGAAGAACTCGACGCCGGCGCTGCCGTATTCGGCACACAAGCGCGTGTGGTTGGCCGCGCCCTCGTCGCCGAGCGCCGGCGTGCCGGGCAGCGCGTCGTGCACCATGAAGCGCGACTCGTCGGCGAAGATCGCCGACAGCGTGCGGCGCGTCGATTCGTGCTCGATCGCGCGATGCAGCTTGCTGCACAGGTTGGCCGGCGTGAAGTGGACCCGCCCGTCGCCGGTATCGGCCGAGGGGCTGACGGTGGCCGCATTGGCGGTCCACATCGCCGAGGCCGAGCTGGCCGCCGCCAGCAGCTCGGGCGCTTCCTTGGCGGCCTTGGCGATCACGTCGGCGTCCTTGCCCGAGAAGCCGAGCTCGCGCAGCAGGCGCAGCGAGGGGCGCTCCTGCGGCGGCAGCACGCCCTGCGCGAAGCCGAGATCGGCGAGCTGCTTCATCTTGCGCAGCCCCTGCCTGGCGGCGGCCTTCGGGTTGGCCGCCGACTTCTCGTTGCTCAGCGAGGCCACGTTGCCGAACGACAGCCCCGCGTAGTTGTGGGTCGGGCCGACCAGCCCGTCGAAATTCGCCTCGATGGCGTTGCGCGTTGCGTTCATGGTCGTTTCCTGCTCAGAAATGGAGGCCGGGCGAGAGGCTCGCCGGCATGTTCAGCCGTTCGCTCTCGACCGAGGCCATCGGATAGGCGCAGTAGTCGGCCGCGTAATAGGCGCTGGGCCGGTGGTTGCCCGAGCGGCCGGCGCCGCCGAACGGCGCGGCGGAAGAAGCGCCGTTGGTCGGCCGGTTCCAGTTGACGATGCCGGCGCGGATGCTGCGCTGGAAATGCGCCCAGGCATCGGCGTCGTCGGACAGCAGCCCGGCCGACAGGCCGTAGGCGGTGTCGTTGGCCAGCGCGATCGCCTCGTCGAAGCTGCCGTAGCGGATCACCTGCGCGAGCGGGCCGAAATATTCGGTGTCCGGAAGATCGCGCACCGCCGTGACGTCGAGGATCGCCGCGTTGACGAAGCCGAGCTTCGGGTCGCGCTGCTCCATGGCGATCAGCGCCTGCGCGCCGGCGGCCAGCAGCGAGGCCTGCGCCTCGACCAGGCGCGAGGCCGCGCGCGCCGAGATCACCGCGCCCATGAAGGGCTGCGGCTCGGCGTCATAACGATCGGCGCGGATCCGCGCCGTGACCTCGACCAGGCGCGCCAGGAAACGCTCGCCGTGCGCGCCTTCCGGCACGAAGATGCGGCGCGCGCAGGTGCAGCGCTGCCCGGCCGACAGGAAGGCCGACTGGATGGTGTGATGCACGGCCGCGTCGAGATCGGCCACTTCGCCGATCACCAGCGGATTGTTGCCGCCCATCTCCAGCGCCAGCACGATCTCGGGCCGGCCGCCGAACTGGCGGTGCAGCAGGGTGCCCGTGTCCGAGCTGCCGGTGAAGAACAGCCCGTCGATCTGGCGATGGTTGGCCAGCGCCACGCCGGTCTCCTTCTCGCCCTGCACCAGGTTCAGCACGCCGGCCGGCAGCCCCGCGTCGCGCCAGGCCTCGACGGTGGCGCGCGCCACGCCGGGCGCCAGCTCGGAAGGCTTGAACACCACCGTGTTGCCCGCGATCAGGGCCGGCACGATATGGCCGTTGGGCAGGTGGCCCGGGAAGTTGTACGGCCCGAACACCGCCACCACGCCATGCGGGCGATGCCGCAGCACGGCCGTGCCGTCGGCCATCGCGGTGCGCTTCTCGCCGGTGCGCTCGTGGTAGGACGTGATCGAGATCTCGACCTTGGCGGCCATGGTCGCCACCTCGGTGCGCGCCTCCCACAGCGGCTTGCCGGTCTCGCGGCCGATCGCGGCGGCGAGCGCCTCCTTGCGTTCGCCGAGGATCGCGGCGAAGCGCTTGACGATCGCCACCCGCGCCTCGAAGTCGAGCGCCGACCAGGCCGCGAAGGCGCGGCGCGCGCTGGCCACGGCGAAGTCGACGTCGGCCGGCGAGGCGCCGGCGCCCTGCCACACCGGCTCGTCGGTGCCGGGGTTGCGCGAGGAGAATTCGGGACCGCTGCCGGCGACCCAGTCGCCGTCGATGAAGAGTTCGGACATGGTGTTATCTCGGTTGTGACTTCAGCGCATAGACCCGCAGCGTCTCGCCCGCGGCCACGCCGAGCGCGGCGGCGTCCTCGGCGCTCAGCACGAAGCGGCCCGCCTCGGTGACGGCGCCGCTGGCCATGCCGACCCGGAAGTCGGCCAGCGAGGTGTTCGAGACCAGCGCGCGCGGCGCGCCCTCGCCCGCCTCGGGCGTGCCGATCTCGACCGGCACCAGCACGCTGTCGCGCACCGTGCGCAGGTCGCCGACGTGGCATTCGAGCACCGGGCCGGCGTCGAAGATGTCGACGTGGTTCTGGTAGCGCAGACCCTCGGCCTCGAGCATCTTGCGCGCCGGCAGCGTATCGCGATGGGTCAGGCCGATGCAGTCCTGCGCGTCCTGCGGCAGCAGGTCGACATAGACGGGAAAGCGCGGCATCAGCTCGGCCAGGAAGGACTTGCGGCCATGCGAGCTGAGGTAGTCGGCGGCGTTGAAATCGATCTGGTAGAAGTGCGAACCGACCGCGCGCCAGAACGGCGAGCTGCCGTGTTCGTCGAAATGGCCGCGCAGCTCGGCGCAGATCCGCTCCGGGAAGCGCTCGCGGAACTGCGCGATGAACATGAAGCGCGAGCGCGACAGCAGCCCGCCCACGCCGGCGGTGCGATAGCGCGGGCTCAGGAACAGCGAGCAGACCTCGGCATAACCGGTCAGGTCGTGCGAGATGTTCAGGAGCGACATGCGGGTCCACACGCCCAGGTCCTGGCTGGCATGCACCACCGTGCTGACGCGATAGTTGTAGAAGGGCTGGGCCAGGCCGACCTCGGTCTCGATCCCGCACACGCCGGCGATATCGCCGCTGGCGGTGTCCTCCATCACGAAGAAATAGCCGGCCTCGGCGGGCGAGGCCGCGCCGTCGACGGTGCGCCGCGCGCGCTCGATGCGCGCGGCCAGCGCCTCGCGGTCGGGCTTGAAGGTGGTCAGGCCCGGGCCGGTTTCCTGCGCGAGCGCGACCAGCGCATCGACGTCGCCGGTCTGTACCACGCGAACCACGATCATCGTGCGTCTCCCGAAAGCGTGTTGGTCTCGTCGCGGCGATGCAGCGGCACGCAGCGCACGGTGTCGCCGTCCACCACGCCGAGCGCGGCGCGCGCGGCCGCGTCGAGCGGCGCGTCGATCGCATTGCCCGCGGCCGCCTCGGGCAGGTCGGCCAGCACGCAGCGGAACGCGTCGCCCTCGCCGGTGGCCACCAGGTGCGTGAGGCCGGCGGCATCGGCATCGGCGCTACTGCCTGCCTGGCCGGCGTGGCCGGCATTGCGCACGGTGCGCGCGCCGTTATGCGTGACGCAGACGGTGCGATCGATCTGCGCGGTCAGCACCGGGCCCGCATCGAAGATGTCGACGTAGCGATCCGGCTCGAAACCTTCCTCGAGATGGATGTCGTAGGCCAGCAGGCCGTGCTGGTTGGGCTCGCCGAGCACGCGCTGCGCGGCTTCCGGCAGCAGCGGCACATAGACGGGATAGACCGGCATCACCTCGGCGATGAAGGTGCGGCTGCGGCCGCCCGATTCGACCTCGATGTCGGCGAAGTCGCGCCGGAAGAACTTGCGGCCCACCGCCTCCCAGAACGGCGAGGCGCCGTTCTCGTCGGTCACGCCGAGCAGCAGCGAGAACACCTCGGGCGTGAAGCGGCGGCGATGCGCGGCGATGTACATCATGCGCGCGCGCGACACCAGGTGCGCCGCCGCGTCGCCGCGCAGGGAGGGATCGACGTAGAAGCCCGCCAGCCGGCTCTTGCCGGTCAGCTCGTGCGACATGGTCAGCGCGTGGATCTTGCGGTTCACGTGCAGTTCGCGCGAGGCGTGGATCAGCGCGTCGTTGCGGAACGCGTAGAACGGCTCCGAATAGCCCGCCGCCGCGACGATGCTGGCCGTGCCGAGCAGGCGCCCCGTCTCGCTGTCCTCCAGCACGAACAGGTAGAACTCCTCGCCGGGGAAATCGGCGTCGGCGCGAAACGAATCCTCGGACAGCGCCACGCGCGCCTCCAGCGCGCGACGGTCGTGCGGCAGCGAATGCAGCACCGGCCGCGCGGTGCGGGCCATCTGCGCGAGCGCGTCGAGATCGGCAAGCCTGCCGGGGCGTACGAATAGCATCGTCGTTCCTGTGGACGGAGGAAGGCGGGACTCAGCGGCCCGCGGCGATCGCCGCGACCACCGCGTCGACCGCGCGCGCGAAGCGCTCGAGGCCCTCGTCGAGCACATCGAGGGGGATCACCAGCGAGGGCACGAAGCGCAGCACGTTGGGCCCGGCGATCAGCATGATCACGCCGTGCTCGGCGGCGGCCGTGACGAAGTCCTTGGCGCGGCCCTCGAAGGCCGGGTTCAGCTCGGCGCCGAGCAGCAGGCCCTTGCCGCGGATCTCGCTGAACAGGCCATGCTTGCCGTCGAGCTCGCGCAGCCTGGCGCGAATCCGCTCGCCGCGCTCGGCCACGCCGGCCAGCAGCTTCGGATCGCTGACCAGTTCCACCACCTTGTCGGCGATCGCCGAGGCGAGCGGGTTGCCGCCGTAGGTGGTGCCGTGCACGCCCACCTTGAAGTGCGCGGCCAGTGCCTCGGTGGTCAGCATCGCGCCGATCGGGAAGCCGTTGCCGAGCGCCTTGGCGGTGGTCAGGATGTCGGGCGTCACGCCCGTGTCCATGTAGGCGTAGAAGTGGCCGGTGCGGCCCACGCCGGTCTGCACCTCGTCGAAGATCAGCAGCGCGCCGTGCGCGTCGCAGGCCTCGCGAAGCGCCTTCAGGAAGGCCGGATCGGCCGGGATCACGCCGCCCTCGCCCTGCACCGGCTCGACGATCACCGCGCAGGTGCGCGGGCCGATCGCGGCGCGCGCGGCCTCGATGTCGTTGTAGGGCAGATGGTGGATGCCGCCCGGCTTCGGGCCGAAGCCGTCGGAATACTTCGGCTGGCCGCCCACGCTGACCGTGAAGAAGGTGCGGCCGTGGAAGGATTGCGCGAACGAGACGATCTCGTACTTGTCCTCGCCGAAGCGATCGAAGGCGACGCGGCGCGCCAGCTTCAGCGCGGCCTCGTTGGCCTCGGCGCCGGAGTTCGCGAAGAAGGCGCGATCGGCGAAGGTCAGGCTCTCGAGACGCCGGGCCAGGCGCAGCACCGGCTCGTTGGTGTAGCCGTTGCCGATGTGCCAGAGCTTGCGGCCCTGCGCCTCGAACACCTTCAGCACTTCCGGGTGGCCGTGGCCGAGCGCGGTCACCGCGATGCCGCCGGCGAAATCGACGTAGTCCTTGCCGGCGGTGTCCCACACGCGGGAACCCTCGCCGCGGTCGGGCACGAACGGGGCCGGCGAGAATACCGGCACCATCACGTCATCGAAAGTCTGTCGGGTCACGTTCTCGGAGGTCATGGCGGTTCCTTGGTCCAGAAATCACAGCGTTCAGTGTAGGCAACGGGGCGCGATACGTCTTGCGCAATTGCGACGGGTTCTATCGGCTTGGCCGGGGGCGCCTCGCGCCGGGCGCGCGGTGCCGGCCGGTATCACGAAACATGCCGCGGCGGCGACGCTGCAAGCCTGGCGGCATCGGCCCCCGCCGCTTCAATCCTCGTCGCCGCGCTCCACCAGCGCGCCGGCGCGCGGCTCGCTCGCGCCGCCGTGCTGCTTCTCCAGCCAGGCGCGGCGATCCTCGCGCGGCGTCACTCCGAAGCGCTCGCGGTAGGCGTTCGAGAAATGCGCGGCCGAGGAGAAGCCGCAGGCCAGGCTCACCTGCACCACCGACTTGCTGGTGCGCTGCAGTTGCGTGCGCGCCTTCAAGAGGCGCAGGTTCAGGTAGTACTTGGACGGCATCGCGCCGAGATACTGGCGGAACAGCCGTTCGAGCTGACGTCGCGAGATGCCGACCAGGGACGCGATCTCATCCGTGGTGAGCGGGTCCTCGACGTTCGCCTCCATCAGCTGCAGCGCATCGTTGAGGCGCGGATGGCGCTCGCCCGGCGCGGTCACGAAGGGAATCCGCTGGCGCGACTCGCCGCTGCGCGGCGTGCCGCAGCCGAGCGCGTCGGCGATCCGCTCGGGCAGCTCGGGGCCGTGGTCGCGGCCGATCATGGCCAGCATGAAATCGATGCTGGCCTGGCCGCCCGCGCAAGTGGCGCGATCGCGGTCGATCTCGTAGATCTGCTGGGTGACGATGGTGCGCTCGAACTGCTCGGCGAACTGCTGGTAGGTCTCCCAGTTCACGGCCACGCGATAGCCGGCCAACTGCCCCGCCATCGCCAGCCACCACACGCCGTGATGGATGCCGCTGACCAGCGGCGTGCGCTGGCCCACGCGCGCCAGGCTGGCGAGGAACAGGCGGTAGTCGGCGAACTGCTGGAAGCGCTCGCTCACCACGATCAGCCAGTCGCAGGCGACAGCGTCGTTGAAGGCCGCGTCGGCCTGCCAGCTCGCGCCGCCCGCGAGCGGCACCGGCTTGCCGTCCCAGGAGCAGACCTGCCAGCGATAGAGCGCCCGGCCCTCGATCTCGTTGGCCAGCGCGAGCGCATCGACGATCGGGCCCACGCCCGACATCGACACGGGCGGCAACGCGACGATCGCGACCTGCGTCGCGCGCGCGGCGCCGCCGGGACGACCGATCGCTGCCACCACCGCGCCGCCCCTTACTTGAGGCTGCCCGACAGGAATTGCCTGAGGCGCTCGCTCTGCGGACGCGACAGCACCTCGGCGGGGTCGCCCTGCTCCTCGGTACGGCCCTGGTGCAGGAACATCACATGGTTCGAGACGTTGCGCGCGAAGCCCATCTCATGCGTCACCACGATCATGGTGCGGCCTTCCTCGGCCAGCTTCTGCATCACCTTCAGCACCTCGCCCACCAGCTCCGGGTCGAGCGCGGAGGTGGGCTCGTCGAACAGCATCACGTCGGGATGCATGGCCAGCGCGCGGGCGATCGCCACGCGCTGCTGCTGGCCGCCCGACAGATGCGAGGGATACTGCTTCTCGACGCGCGGCGGCAGCCCCACCTTCTCCAGGTACTCGCGCGCGCGTTCCTCGGCCTCGCGACGGGAGATGCCCAGCACGTGCAGCGGCGCCTCCATCACGTTCTCGAGCACGTTCATGTGCGCCCACAGATTGAAGTGCTGGAACACCATCGCGAGCTTGGTGCGGATGCGCTGCAACTGCTTGTGGTCGGCCACCTCCAGCGCGCCGCTCTTGTCGGCCCTGGTGCGCACGGTCTCGCCGTCGACCACGATCTGCCCCGCATTGGGCCGCTCCAGGAAATTGATGCAGCGCAGGAAGGTGCTCTTGCCCGAGCCGCTGGCGCCGATGATGCTGATCACGTCGCCGGCCTTGGCGTCGAGCGAGACGCCCTTGAGCACCTCGTTGTCGCCGTAGCGCTTGTGGATGTCGTGGGCCGCCAGCTTGCTGGCGGCGTTCGGCTGCGTGGTCTGAGCCAACTGGCGTCTCCCGGGATGAGGTCGATTCAATGACGGCCGGCCGCGAGATACGCGAGCCAGTGGCGCTCGGCCCGGCGAAACGCCGCGACGAGTGCGAACGATACCGCAAGATAGATCAGCGCGGCGATCCCGAACGACTGGAACGCCATGTAGGTGGCGGAGTTCGCGTCGCGCGCCACCTTCAGGATGTCGGGCACGGTGGCCGTGAAGGCGACCGTGGTGGCATGCAGCATCAGGATCACCTCGTTGCTGTAGAGCGGCAGCGCGCGACGCAGCGCCGAGGGCAGGATCACGCGGCGATACAGGGTCCAGCCGCCCATGCCGTAGGCGCGCGCGGCCTCCACCTCGCCGTGCGAGGTGGCGCGGATCGCGCCGGCGAAGATCTCGGTGGTGTAGGCGCAGGTGTTCAGCGCGAAGGCCAGGATCGCGCAGTGGAAGCCGCTGCGGAAGAAGGCGTCGAGCAGCGAGTGCGATCGCACGAACTCCAGGCTGTACATGCCGGTGTAGATCAGCAGCAACTGCACGTAGAGCGGCGTGCCGCGAAACACGTAGGTGTAGGCGCGCACCGGCATCGACAGCCAGCGCTTGCGCGAGACGCGCGCCACCGCCAGCGGGATCGCGCAGACGAAGCCGATGCCGATCGAGGCGACCAGCAGCCACAAGGTGACGGCCAGGCCCGAGAGCCGCTGGCCGTCCCAGAACAGGAAGGCCTTGCCGAATTCCTGGAGGATCTCGATCATAGTTCCGCGTGCCTCACGCCCAGCGAGTAGCGCCGCTCGAGCTGCCGCAGCACCAGGTTGGAGACCGTCGTGATCGCCAGGTAGATCAGCGCCGCGACGAGGATGAAGAAGAACATGTTGAAGGTGCTCTTGCCGGCGTCCTGCGCGGCCTTCACCACATCGGCCAGGCCGATGATCGAGACCAGCGCGGTGGCCTTCACCAGCACCTGCCAGTTGTTGCCGATGCCGGGCAGCGCGAAGCGCATCATCTGCGGGAACAGGATCCGCGTGAACACGCGCAGGCCGCTCATGCCGTAGGCGGCGCCCGCCTCCAGCTGGCCGCGCGGCACCGACAGGAAGGCGCCGCGGAAGGTTTCGGTGAAGTAGGCGCCGTAGATGAAGCCGAGCGTGAGCACGCCGGCCACGAACGGGTCGATGTCGATCTGGTCCCAGCCCAGCAGGTCGGTCAGCTCGTTGAGCCAGATCTGGATGCTGTAGAACAGCAGCAGCATCAGCACCAGGTCGGGCACCGAGCGGATCAGGGTGGTGTAGGCGGTGCCGATGCCGCGCATCACGCGGTTGGCGGACAGCTTCGCGACGGCGCCGAGCAGGCCCAGGATCACCGCGGCGGCCAGCGACAGCACCGACAGCTCGATGGTCTGCACGGTGCCCGCCCAGATGACGGGGCCGAATCCGTAGAGGAACACGCGCGTCTCCTGAGATTGTCGAGTCGAATGGGACCGTCGAGCGGACGGCCTCGGAATGGGGCGGATACTCGCAAGCGAAAAAAACCGGCTCAAATGGGGCGCGGCCGGAATGCTGCGACGCAGCAACGGCTTGCGACGAGCTTGCGGGAAGCCTGGGCGCCCGCAATCAGGGGAGCCGGGCGAGCGCACGGGCGGGCGCGCCGGCTGCGGGCGCTGCTGCCGCCGCGCGTGTTTTTACAAGTTTCGGGTCGCTTTTTCGATAGCGGGCGCGGCACGATCCGGCGGCGCATGACGTATTTCGTCTTGACAGAGTTGCGGGGCGCAACCAATACTGTTGCGACTCGCAACCATCTGAGCCCCATCATGGATTTCATCGACCTCCCCGAGCAGAGCCGCGACGCGACCATCCTCGAATTGCGGGACTTCTCCCGCAAGCTGGTGCGCGAGCTGGGCTTCATGCGCACCACGCTGGCCGACAGCGAACTCGCGCCCTCGGCGGTGCACGCGATCCTGGAAATCGGCATGGCGCCCGGCATCAGCGCCAAGGACCTCGGGCAGCGGCTGCGCCTGGACAAGTCCAATACCAGCCGGCAGCTCGCCCGCCTGGAGGCGGCAGGCTACGTGGAGCGCCGCGCCGACAGCGAGGACGCGCGCGTCTCGGCGCTGAGCCTGACGGCCGAGGGCCGGAAGCTGCGCAGCCGGATCGACCGCTTCGCCACCGAGCAGGTGTCGAACGCGCTGCGCCACCTGGCGCCGGCCGACCAGCAGAACCTGCTGCGCTCCTTCGCGCTCTATGCCGATGCGCTGGCCCGGGACAACGATGCCAAGCCCTCCCCTGCCCGGGCCGAGGCCTCGAGGATCGTCGAGGGCTACCTGCCGGGCTGCATCGGCGACATCGCCGGCCTGCATGCGCGCTTCTACGCCGAGCATTACGGCTTGCCGGCGTTCTTCGAGAAGCTGGTGGCCACCGAGCTGGCGGAATTCGCCAACCAGTTGCCGGCCGCGGGCAAGGCGCTCTGGCTGCATGTCGAGCAGGGCCGCGTGCTGGCCTCGCTCGCGATCGACAGCGATCTGCAAACGGGCATCGCGCGCCTGCGCTGGTTCATCGTCGACGAGGCGCTGCAAGGCAGCGGCGTGGGGCGCGAGCTGATGACGCGGGCGATGCGCTTCGTCGACCAACAGGGCTTTCGCGAAACCTGGCTCAGCACCTTCAAGGGACTGGACGCGGCGCGCCATCTCTACGAGTCCTTCGGCTTCGTGCTGAGCGAGGAACACGAGGGAACGCAATGGGGCAGCCAGACCGTCGAGCAATGTTTCACCCGCGCCGGGACGGCATCGTGACGTGCGCGACCGAGCCCTTGCCGCCGTCTGTCGAGGAACTGCTGGCGTTCGATACGCTGACGCTGCGCGAGCATACCGAGCAGGCCGGCGACGCCTTCGATCCCGATGCGCAGCGCGAACGGCTGCGGCAGGCGCTGGCCGCCTACGAGATCCGTTCGGTGCGACGCGACGGCGAGCTGGTGGCCTACGCGATGCTGCGTCCGGAATCGGCGAGCTGCTGGTTCGTAGGCGCGTTCGGCATCCATCCCCGGCATCGCGGTTATGGCGTGCTCGGCGAGCTGCTGGCGAAGCTGGCCGAGTTGGCCGGCGCGCGCGGCATCCGCGCATTCAGGAGCCACGTCTACCGCACCAACCGCCTGTCCATCGCCTTCCATCGCAAGCTGGGATTGCGCATCACGCGCGAGAACGACAAGGGCTTCGAATTCGTCGTCACGCTGGACCAGCTGGCCAATCACGCCGCCATCCTGCGCGCGACCCGCGCGTGAGCACCCGGCGGTTCACATTCAGGCCGTGACGACCGGTAGTTCGATGAGGTTCGGCAGGCCCGAGGCGATGCCGTGTTCGACGGCCGCCGCGATTTCGCCGGCGCGCTCGACACGACGTGCCGGCAGGCCCCAGGATGCCGCCAGCGCCAGGAAATCGATCGGCGGTTCGTCGAGATCCATGCCGATGAAACGGCCGGCACGCACGCTGGCGAAGTGCTGTTGCGATTTCATGAAGTTCTTCAGGATGTCGTACGAACGGTTGTTGACGATCACGAAGGTCACCGGCAGGCGCTCGTGCGCGGCCGTCCACAGGGCTTGCGGCGCGTAGAGGGCCGAGCCGTCGCCGATCACCGCCACCACCGGCTGCCGGCCGAGCCCCAGCGACACGCCGACCGCCGCGCCCATGCCCCAGCCGAGGATCGCCCCGCGATTGCCGTAGTACTGCCGCGTCGCGTCCGTGTCGAGCATGCCGCGGATCAGCGGCATCGTCGCGGGCGATTCGTCGACGAGCGGCGTGCCGCGTCCCAGCGCCCTGGCCAGCTCGTGCGCCGCCGCCCAGGGCGTGGTTTCGGGCCGGCGGAACTCGGATTCGGCACGCGCGCGAATCTCGCCGCGGCGCTGCGCGCGCTGGTCCGCCGCGCGGGCCAGCGCGGCTTCGACTCCCGGGCGCCGGCCCTCCTGGCGATGGGACAGCAAGGGCAGCAGCGCGCGCAGCGATTCGCGGATGCCGCCGACGCAAGCCAGCTCGCATGCATGGGTGCGGCCCGGCTGGTGCGGATCCGACGTCACTTGAAACAGCCGGCAGGAGGACGGCACGGCCGGCCCTTCGGTGTAGAGAATCGAGATCGAGAAATGGCCGCCCAGCACGAGCATCGCGTCGAAGGGCGCGAGGGCCTGGCGGATCGCCGATGCCGTGCCGGGCAGGTTGCCGGCCCACAGCGGATGCGAGCTCGGGAACGGCAGATGGGTGGGCCAGGACGAGCCGAACACGGTCGCGCCGAGCGCCTCGGCAAGCTGCACCGCCTCCTCGCTCGCGCCCGCCACGAACACTTCGTCGCCCGCGAGTATCGCGATCCGCCCCGGCGCGACGGATGCCAGCGCCTGCGCCAGCTCGGGCAGCGCGGCCGCGATCGCGCCGCGGTGGATCACGGAAGCCGCCGGCGGCTCGGCGGTGCCGGTGCGCTCCATCACGTCCATCGGCAAGGACAGGAACACCGGCCCCGAAGGCGCGGCGCAACTGTCGTGGAATGCCCGCCTGGCGAACCCGGCGATCTCGTCGGGATGCCGGATTTCATGCCCCCACTTGACCGCCGGCCGGGCGATATCGAGCAAGTCGCCATGCAGCAGCGGCCCGGCATGCACGTGCCGCGTGTCCTGCTGGCCGGCCGTCACGACCAGCGGCGTGTTTGCCTCCCTCGCGTTGAGCAGCGCGCCCATCGCATGGCCGAGCCCCGCCATCGTGTGCAGATTGACGAAACCGGGACGCCCGCAAGCCTGGGCGTAACCGTCCGCCATCGCCACCACCGCGGCCTCCTGCAGGCCCAGTATGTAGGACAGGCCATCGACGCCGGTCAGCGCATCGACGAAGGACAGCTCGGTCGTGCCGGGATTGCCGAACACATATTCCACGCCTTCGCTGCGCAGCACCTCGACGAGGATGTCGGCGCCGCGACGCGACTTGCCGGGTTCGGGCGCGGCAGGGCTGCCGCCGGTGGATGGGATCCCCGTCATGGGGCCGGCCTGCTGATTCACGGTCATGGCGTCCTCCTGTCGAAGCGAGGGTAGACCGCGATCCGCGACGGCCGCTTGAACGTTATTGCGCTGCCTCGGCCAGCCCGTTCAGCGCGACCGGCTCCAGCGGCCCGGCGATACGCCGTGGACCTTCTTGAAATGGCGGCTGAAATGGCTCTGGTCGGCAAAACCGAAGGCGGCGGATACCTCGGTGGCCGACGCGCCCGAGCGCAGCGCGTCGCTGGCGCGGGACAGGCGTACCTGGTTGCGCCAGGCGTGCGGGGCCATGCCGACCTCGCGCGTGAAGATCCGCAGCGCATGAAACTTCGACAGGCCGACGGCCTCGGCCAGCACCGACAGTTCGAGCGAGGCCGTCAGGTCGTCGAGCATGCGCGCCTTCATGCGCGCCACCCGGGCCCCGTCCTGGCCGATCGGCCGTGAAGGGGGCCGCGCCTGCGCGTATCGCACCAGCAGCGTCGAGACCGCGTCGAGCAGCATGGATTCGGCGGCCAGCCGGTCCGCGCCGGCTTCCAGCATGCGATGCGCGCGCAAGGCACGCGCCGCGAGGTCGGGGTCCCTGATGATCTCCGAGCCGAACCAGGGCGGCTCGGTGCCGGCCAGCCCGGCCTCGTCGGCGACCTGCCGGACGAAGCCGGTCGGCAGATAGAACGTGCGGCACTGCCAGCCGGCATCGGCCGCGCTCGACCCGGTGTGGATTTCGCCGGGATTGATGATCGGCAGCGAGCCGGCATCGGCCACGTGGCGCGTGCCGCGGTAGTCGTAGCGCTCCGCGCCGCCCTCGATCAGCGAAATCGTGTAGGCCTCGTGCCAGTGAGGCGAATAGGCGTGATCGGTGAAGCGGGCCGTCACCATGTCCGCGCCGGGAATCAGCTCCGAGCGCCAGTAGTGGGCATCGTTTCGGGGGCCGGCCTTCATCGTCGTCACCATCAGCGTGCCCCGCTCAGCGCCCCGTCGGCAGGTCCGAGCGCGAGGTCGTCGATACCAGCCCGTCGGGACCGAAATGCGCGTTGAAGAACGCGTCCTGGTTCACGCCGTCCTCGCGCCAGCGCCAGCTCCAGACCGTTTCCGGCTTGAGCGGATACTGCGCGACCTCGGTCGGCTTGCCCAGCAACTGGCGCACCTCGTCCTGCGTCATGCCGAGGCGGATCATCGCGAAGTTGTCGGCCGTCAGCACCTGGGTCGCGCCGAGGAACAAGCCGTTGCGGTCGATATCGACCATGTAGGTCTCGTCGCCCATCGGCCCGCGCGGATACTCGAGCCGCTTCGAGCCGTCGATCGCCTGCCGTTCCGTCTCCGGCTTGCCCAGGCGCGAGCGCACCTCCTCCTCGGTCGAGACGCCGGGCTTCAGGCCGCGCAGCAGCAACGGCGCCGGCTGGATCGCACGAAAGAATTCCTTGAGTCGATGCACGACCACCTCGTTCTCGTGGCTGTCGCAGCCGCCGAGCAGAAACGTCGCGGCAAGTGCCGAGGCGAGCAGCCAGGGCCGGGCCGGCCGGATTACCGATTCCATCATCGATTACGGGCGCGCGGTTCGCGCGGGGAAAAGGACAAGCTGGAAGGATACGCGCCTATGGGGGCGTGCAACAACATCGGTCGCCGGATTCGGGCCGGGCCGAGCGATCAGGACTGCTTCGGGCCGGGTCGCCCATGCTGCGGCCGCGCTCCGGCGGGGCGGCCTTCAGGCATTCCCGGTCGAGCCGCTTCGTCTCTCGCGTCTCTCGCGTCGCTCGCACCGGTCGCGATCGGCCGTCTCGTGCCTGGCTTCGTGCTTTGTCTCGTGCTTTGCCTCGCGCCCGGCTTCGCGACGCGCCACGACGATCTCCGCGCCCTGCCACGACACCAGCGCAAGGGCGCCGAACAGCAGCTCGCGGGCACGCTTGACCAGCGCCAGCGACAGGGCCGTCTCGCGATCGACGCCGAACATCTGCGCGAGCAGCACCACCGTCGCCTCCTGCACGCCGAGCCCGCCCGGCACCATGAAGGCCGCGTGCCGCACGGCCTGCACCATGGCCTCGATGGCGATCGCCCCGCCCGCGGACACGGGATGCCCGAGCAGGGCCAGAGCCCAGTAGATTTCCAGCGCCCCGCTCACGTAGCCGGCCAACTGCCAGCCGAAGGCGCGCAGCAGCAGGCCGGTGCGCGACATCAGCGCCTCGATGGCCACGTCGAGCCGCTTGCCGTCGACGCCCTGCAGCAGCGCGCCGGCATCGCCGAGCAGCCGGCCGGCGAAACGCTCGATCGCGTGGAAGATCCCGCCGCGTCGCAGCAGCGCGAAGGCCAGCACGGGCACCGGCACCGACAGCACGAGCGCCAGCGCGATGGTCCTCGCGCCGCCGCCGAGGCCCGTGCCGGCCAGCAGCAGCACCAGCCCGAGCGCGGAGAACGCGTACTGCACGGCCACCGTGACCAGCACCTCGACGATCACCGAGGCGCTCACGAACGCCACGTCCGGTACCCGCCAGCGCGCGAGCCGGATCCCGACGATCTCGCCGCCCACGCCGACCACCGGCAGCAGGCGATTCACCGCCTCGCGCACCGTGGCGACCCACCAGAGGAAGCCCAGCGGCGCGCGCCGGTCGAGCAGCAGGCGCCAGGCATGCGCGTCGAGCAGCAAGGGAAATGCGTGGAAGGGCACCAGCCAGAGCAGGGCGAAACCGGCGCGTCCGACGATGCGAACCACGTCGCCGACGCCTTCGCGGGCCACCAGCCCAAGCAGCAGCGCGATGCCGAGCGGCCAGCCCAGCCGCCGGACCCACTTCGTCATCGCGAGCGCGCGCGGGAAGCGCGCTCCGCATTCGCCTGCGCGTCGCCCTGGCGCGATGCCGCGCCCCGCCCTGCCCCGTTCGCGTCGCCCGCTTCGCCGAACACGGCCGCGAAACCGCCGCGCGCCACGCCGGCCGCCTCGAGCGCGGCCGCCACGCGCGGCGAGAGCAGCGCCGCGAGTTCCTCGCCGGGACGGTAGTCGTGCATCGAAGGCGTGATCGGGCCGTCGCCGGGCTCGGCCGGATGCGAGTAGATCTCGCCGACGCCCGAAGGCGGCAGCGCCGCGATCGCATCGAGCAGCGCGCGCTCGTCCATGCGCCCGGTGTGCTCGATCCCGACCACGTAGTCGTTGTGCGCGATTCCCGCCCGGTCGAGCCTGGCGCGCACCAGCGCGATCCAGGGGCGCAGCCAGGCCGGCGCGCAACGCTCGAAAGGCAGGCGCACCGCGCGCAGCCCGTAGTCGCGCCCGATCTCGACGATCATCGACAACACGGTGGGATGCAGGTGGAAATGCTTGTGTGCGTTGACATGATCGAGCGGCAGCCCACTCGCCGCGAAAGCCTCGAATTGCGCGCGGATCTCGCGACGCAGTTGCGCACGCACGCGCGGCAGGAAGAAGAAGCGGCAGCCGTCCCTCGCCATCGCGTCGCCGAAGCGGCCGTCGGCCCCCACCAGCGCCGGGATCTCGCGCGCCGGCAGCATCGCCGCGCCATCGGCCAGCACCAGGTGCAGCCCGACCGCCAGCGAGGGCAGCCGCCGCGCGCGCGCCACCGCGTCGTGCGCGGCGGGCGCCGCCACCATCAGGCTCGCGGCCGTCAGCACGCCCTCGCGATGCGCGCGCTCGACCGCCGCGTTGACGCGGGGATGCAGGCCGAAATCGTCGGCGGTGAAGATCAGCGCGCGCGACGGCGACGTGGTCATCGCGCTCAGGCCTCGTGCGCGCGCAGGAATCGGAAGAACTCGACGCCTTCGCGCAGGCGCCGCTTCATCATCTCCCAGCTGCCCAGCATCTCGCGCACGATCTCCCAGATCTTCGCGGGCCGGAAGTAGAAGGCCCGATAGAAGTGCTCGAGCTCGTGATAGATGTCTTCCTTCGACAGGTGCGGATAACCGATCGCGGCGAGCTGCACGCCTGCCTTGCTGACCAGGTTGATGGTCTTGTTCTCCTCCAGCC
>NZ_VWWC01000413.1:0-635 GCF_011753175.1 Burkholderia sp. Cy-637
CGATCTCCTCGACGCGCGGCTTGAAGTCGGTGAAGGTGTCGTCGTCGAACATGATCTCCTTCACTTCCGGCATGTTGTCGCGAATCCACTTCACCTCGGCCAGCACGTTCTCGACCGAGCGCACGCGATAGCGATGGCCGCCTACCGTCTGCGGCCACAGGCAGAAGGTGCACTTCGAGCGGCAGCCGCGGCCTGTATAGATCGACACATAGGGGTAGTTCAGGTAGCCGATGAAGTAGTTGTCGATCTTCAGGTCGCGCTGGTACACCGGCGCCACGAACGGCAGCGCGTCCATGTCCTCGATCATCGGGCGCGCGCCGTTGTGCTCGATCGCGCCGTCGGCGGCGCGGTAGCTCAGGCCGGGGATATCGGCGAAGGGCTTGCGCTCGGCCACGTCGCGGCAGGTGTAGTCGAATTCCTCGCGGCAGACGAAGTCGATCGCGTTGGACGCCACCAGCGAATTGTGCGGATCGACGGCCACCTTGGCGCCGACCATGCCGATCAGCACCGAGGGCTTGCGCTGCTTGAGGTCTTGCGCGAAGGCCGCGTCGGTCGGGAACGAGGGCGTGCTGGTGTGGATGATCACCAGCTCGTAGTCGGCGGCGATCTCCAGCGTCTGCGCCACCGACAAATCG
>NZ_VWWC01000414.1:0-558 GCF_011753175.1 Burkholderia sp. Cy-637
CTGGCGATCAGCAACGGCGCGGGTTCGGCCAGCCAGCACGCGATCGGTACCGGCGTGATCGGCGGGATGCTGACCGCGACCTTCCTCGCGATCTTCATGATCCCGATGTTCTTCGTGAAGGTGCGCGCGATCTTCGGCGGCGAGAAGGAAGATGCCGACGAGGCGCTGCGTCTCGCGCAGGAACACGCGCATCGCACCGATGGCGACGGCAACCAGGGACATTGATCATCATGCGTAAATTCGTTTTGTCTGCAATGGCCTTCGCGCTGGTCGCCACGGGCTGCACGATGGCGCCGCATTACCAGCGGCCCGCCGCCCCCGTGTCGGGCAGCTTCCCGTCCGACGGCGTCTACGCGACGCAGCCGGGCGCGGACGGCGCGCGCAGCGCCAATGGCCAGGCCGCCGCCGACATCGGCTGGCGCAATTTCTTCGCCGATCCGCGCCTGCAGGCGCTGATCGAGATCGCGCTGAAGAACAATCGCGATCTGCGCGTCTCGGTGCTCAACATCGAGGCGGCGCGCGCGCAGTACCAGATCACGCGTGCGGGGCTGTTCCCGA
>NZ_VWWC01000415.1:0-552 GCF_011753175.1 Burkholderia sp. Cy-637
CCGAGCCGTCCTTCATCGCTTCCGTCTCGCGGTTCGGGCTCGCCACCGAGCCCGTGTCGAGGTGGTCGCGCCCGATCACGATCGGCGCCTTCAGCTCGCCCTTGCGGACCATCTCGTTGAAGGCCTGGCCCAGGCGATAGCGATCCTTCACGCCCACCCAGCAGATCCGCGCCGGCAGCCCCTGGAAGGCGATCCGCTCGCGCGCCATGTCGAGCCAGTTGTGCAGGTGCGGATCGTCGGGGATCAGCTCCTTCACCTTCGCATCGGTCTTGTAGATATCCTCGGGATCGCCCGACAGCGCCACCCAGCGGAACGGCCCCTTGCCCTCGCAGAACAGCGGGCGAATATAGGCCGGCACGAAGCCCGGGAAATCGAAGGCGTTCTGCACGCCCATCTCCAGCGCCATCTGGCGGATGTTGTTGCCGTAGTCGAGCGTGGCCGCGCCGCGTTCCTGCAGCGTCAGCATCGCCTGCACCTGCCTGGCCATCGACTGCTTGGCCGGCTTCACGATGCTCTGCGGATCGACCTTGCGCGCCTCGTGCCATTGTTCGA
>NZ_VWWC01000416.1:0-517 GCF_011753175.1 Burkholderia sp. Cy-637
GCCGATCCGCGCCTGCAGGCGCTGATCGAGATCGCGCTGAAGAACAATCGCGATCTGCGCGTCTCGGTGCTCAACATCGAGGCGGCGCGCGCGCAGTACCAGATCACGCGTGCGGGGCTGTTCCCGACGCTCGACGGCACCGGCACCGGCAATACGCAGCGGCTGCCGGCCGGCGTGTCGAGCACCAACCGGGCGATTCTTTCGCGTGACTACAACGTCGGCCTCTCCGCCTCGTGGGAGCTGGACCTGTTCGGCCGGATCCAGAGCCTGAAGGACCAGGCTCTGGCGCAATACCTGTCGACGGCCCAGGCCCGCAAGGCGGCGGAGATCTCGCTGATCTCGCAGGTGGCGGACCAGTACCTGACGCTGCAGTCCACGGACGACCTGCTCAAGGTCACCGAGGACACGCTGAAGACGGCCCAGGATTCGTACAACCTGACCAAGCTGCAGTTCGACAACGGCACCGGCTCGGAACTGGACCTGCGCCAGGCGCAGACGGTGGTCGAGCAGGCGCTGG
>NZ_VWWC01000417.1:0-239 GCF_011753175.1 Burkholderia sp. Cy-637
TACGCATTGTTTCGGGACCCGGCATGCAGGCGGCGATTGAGTCCCGCCGGGCTTTATGTAATGATAGCGATTCTCATTTAAAGATAGAGGGCGGCCGAGCGACCAGCGTCGCGGGCCGCCCTTGTCGTATTGGCATTGGAGTGAGCGTGAACGCGCCCGAATCGATCGAACCGAAGCTGTCTTCCGGCGTGGCGACGCGCTATGCGGGGGCGGCGGCCGGCCCGGCCCGCCCGCTGGCC
>NZ_VWWC01000418.1:0-418 GCF_011753175.1 Burkholderia sp. Cy-637
TTCGCGGCGGCCGGCCTGGCGCCGTTCCGGCCGCGCTGGGCCGCGCTGCACGCCTACGCGGGACGCGAGGTGGTGCTGCTCGAACAGGGCCGGGAACTCGCGCGCGGCATCGCCACCGGCATCGACGCACAGGGGCCGTTGCTGCTCGATACCGCCGAGGGCCCGCGCGCGATCGCGGCCGGCGACGGCTCGCTGCGCCCGCCCGCCGCGCTGTCCTCGGCCTGCCCGGCGGCGAACCTCACCGACACGCTGGCCGCCGTGCTCGATCCGCTGGCCACCGCGCTGGAGCATTTCGCGGCGGCCGGCCTGGCGCCGTTCCGGCCGCGCTGGGCCGCGCTGCACGCCTACGCGGGACGCGAGGTGGTGCTGCTCGAACAGGGCCGGGAACTCGCGCGCGGCATCGCCACCGGCATCGACG
>NZ_VWWC01000419.1:0-346 GCF_011753175.1 Burkholderia sp. Cy-637
GCGGCTCGATACGCCGTTCGGCGCGCTGACGGCCGATGTGCGGCTCGACGGCGCGCGCCCGTTCGCGATCGCCGGCACGGCCGGTTATTCGGGCAAGGTGTCGAACGAGCAGGTCGACGCGCATGCCCCGTTGTCGGGCTCGCTCGAGGCGCTGGTGCTCGCCCTGGACGCTTCCGGGGACGGGCAGAGCGATCGACGCCATCACGCGCTCACGCTGGAGCGGCTCGATACGCCGTTCGGCGCGCTGACGGCCGATGTGCGGCTCGACGGCGCGCGCCCGTTCGCGATCGCCGGCACGGCCGGTTATTCGGGCAAGGTGTCGAACGAGCAGGTCGACGCGCATGCC